>CANMPU010000116.1 GCA_947499755.1 Betaproteobacteria bacterium
CGCATTCTTGTCTAGGCACAGGTCGGTCAGACTTTGCTTTGATCTGTTACCGAATGCCTGCGCCTTCTCTGGCGCGTCGATCTCGGTGAGCCGCACCTTCACCTGCGCCTTGTCGTGCAGCACCGTGATGGTGTCGCCGTCGGCAACGGCGACTACTTTGCCCGTGAAGTCGGCATATGCGGTGGAAGCGACTACAAGCGCAGCACCAGCTAAATTCGCCCATCTCATTTGAAAGCGTCAATTCTTAATTTTTTCCGCAGCCATTTTTTTGGTCGCTCGCCAACCGCCACTAGACAATTCATCAATGGCGCTCGCTCTACCTCGGACATTTGTGCGGAGAACGCCACGACCACATCCACCGGTTGATTCTTATAGCGCACGGCAAACTGCATCCGTACTCCGTTTGCCATTGCAAATATTCCGCGTAGCGTGTCGGGTAAATCGGCTATTTCCAGAATGTACCCCTTGCTTTCTGCGGGCAATACTTTTATCGGATTGACTGCCTTACCCTCGCTTTCTTGAGCAATCCAAAATTTGACCGGGGGTGGGACAACAGTGTCAATTGACATTTTCCCCTTGAGGGCACCAGCTATCGACATTCGAGACTTACCAGCTTTTAGCGTGCCATAGCCTGTTGGCGCGCGACGAATATTGACCAGGTGCGCGCCAACAACTGGGTTTAAGCCTTTATTGAAATCGTATTTTTTATGCCTATCGTTGGTAAGCTACGCTTTAAATATTTTCTAGTCAAATACGGGGTATGGGATTGCCCCCATTTGCTGAGCTGGCAATATTTCCAAAAACTTTACACTGTTGTCCCCTGAATTATGAAAAATATATTGGCATCGAAAATACTAATCGCGTTAATTGCTTGCATTACGTCTATAACGTTTGCATCAACACCTCCGACAACCATTCAGGCCGCCGGAACGATAGAGGTGGCGTGTCTGAAACAATCGTGAAAGCAATTGTGGCCGGTCACTTTGGATTTGAGCCAAAGGCCAAAAAAATAGATTGTGGGTCCTTGCGCATAGTCGCTGACAGTCCGGCCTAATTGCAGGCTTGGTGCCATCGGCTAGACATGGATTTGGCCTGATCTGTAACCCCAGCGTAACCCCACCCAAAAAACAAAACGGGGCTCCCATCCCTGGAAACCCCGTTTTTCACTCTTGAAATTTTGGTAGGCCGTGCCGGATTCGAACCGGCGACCAACGGATTAAAAGTCCGCTGCTCTACCAGCTGAGCTAACGACCCAAGAAAGCCGCGTATTATACGTGCCGCAGCTAAGAGTGATCAATAGATACCTTTTCAGACACAAAAATTCCCCATACTCTACGAATACTTAGCAAGGCGCGACATATCGAGTGGGGTCTGGCACGCCACAGGTCGTAAACCCCGCTTTGCGCAAGCGACACGCGTCACATCGGCCACAACCCATCCCTTCGGGCGTCGCCTGGTAGCAGCTCACGGTCGCGCTGAAATCGACTCCTAGGGAGACCCCCCGCAAGATGATCTCGGCCTTGCTAAGATCGATTAAAGGGGCATGGATGCGGAATTTTCTGCCCTCAAGCGCAGACTTAGTCGCAAGATTCGCCATGTTTTCGAATGCGCCGATATACTCCGGGCGACAATCGGGATACCCAGAGTAGTCGATTGCATTGGCGCCTATGAATATATCTTGGGCGCGCAATGTTTCAGCCCAGGCAAGTGCAAGAGCGAGCATGATGGTGTTGCGAGCCGGGACATAAGTCACCGGTATGCCTGGAGTCGATGTTGTCGGCACTTCGAAACGTGGGTCCGTTAGCGCCGACCCACCGAACGTGGATAGATCAACGTCTAAAATACGGTGTTGGGAAGCGTTTAGCGTTTGCGCGATGCGTAGCGCCGCGTCAATTTCCGCGCGGTGGCGTTGCTTGTAATCTATCGTCAGCGCAAAGCATTCAAACCCCTCCTGGCGTGCGATCGCGAGAGTCGTCGTCGAATCAAGTCCACCGGATAACAATACAACTGCTTTCATCATTACCAAAGTTTAGCGCCCAGCGACTTCGCCCCACAAGATTTTATGCATTTGAAGTTGTAGACGAACTGGTAATTTGTCGCGCAATATCCACTCCGCGAGTTTTTCTGGAGGTAGTTTTGCGTAGACCGGAGAAAATAATACGACGCATAATTTATCCAACGCCTTTTCTAATACCAGTTCTTTCGCCCAACTATAATCGCCCTCGTCGCAGAGTACGAATTTAATTTCGTCCTCGTTGTTTAGGTGTTCTAGATTTGTCCATAAAACACGATGGGCTTCGCCAGAACCCGGGGTTTTGATATCTAAAATTCTGCTTACTCTGGCATCTATCGTCGATACGTCGAGCGCGCCTCCAGTTTCTAACGAAACATCGTAACCCTGGTCGCAAAGCACCTCAAGTAAACTTAAACACTGTTTTTGCGCCAATGGCTCACCGCCAGTTACTGTTACGTAAGGGGTGTTGTAGCTCGCCGTTTTCTCACAAATCGACGCGATCGCCATAGAGGTACCCCCATAAAAAGCGTACTCCGTATCGCAATAACTGCAGCGCAGGGGACAACCGGTGAGACGAATAAAGACGGTGGGTAATCCGACGCGGCTGGTTTCTCCCTGAATCGATAAAAAAATCTCTGTTATGCGCAGAGCATGCTCAGGTATTAGTGCCGACCTCATCTAAAACAACACCGCACCATCAATTCATATTCGCCAGTCGGCGCTTAGCATTTTCGGCGGCATCGGTTACTGGGTATTTAGCGACTATTTCTTGTAATGTTTTCTTCGCTTGCTCTTTTTCGCCCAACTCGATTTTCGCGCTCGCGATGTTTAGCATTGCGTCGGGGACTTTTGGACTATCCGGATAAGTAGATATTAATTTATTTTGACTAGTGATCGCGTTCTTATATTCGCGCATTGCAAAATAGGAATTTCCTATCCAATATTGTGCGCTCGGGAGAAGATTGCTGGTTGGATACGCTTTCGTAAAATCAAGGAATGCGACAATAGCACCCTGATAATTACCCGCTTTAAAACGTCCATACGCCTCCTCATAGACTTTGCTGTCATTATTCGCGCTAACCGGCGGTTTGTTATTCTCAGAGTTACTGGATGATTTTCCTTTTCCCTTCTTCGCTGGCGTGATTTTCGTGGCTTCCGGTACTTTTTGTTCTGGTGCCTTCTGTTCGGGTGCTTTGGGTTCCATCGCGGTTTGTTCCAAGCTACGTAATCGACTATCTAAATCGATGTACATATCTTTTTGGCGCTTCTGCGCGGCGACCGTCTCATTAGTGACGACTTCGATCTGCCCACGCAATTTAGTGATCTCTGTATGGAGTCCTTGAATTTGTGTCAACAAGTCCAATAATCCTTGGTTCTTTGCGGCCTCCTCTAAGGTGGAAATCCGGACGGTCAGCGCTTGCGCTTGCGTTTGCAACTCGCCTATATCACGCCGCGCGTCATCGTCGCTAAACAAGCCCGCGTGGCAGGGCATCGATAATAGCAACCCCAATAAAGCCAGCGTGCACCGATTCATCACCTATTCACCCACATACACAAAGTCGGCGCGACGGTTCTCCGACCACGCGGCCTCATTTGCACCGCTCGCTTTTTGTTTTTCTTCGCCAAAACTGACGGCCTCTACCTGATTATCCTGGGCCCCAAGCAAAGACATCATTTTCTTTACGCTATCCGCGCGGCGCTGCCCTAAGGCAAGGTTATATTCTCGACTTCCCCTATCATCGGTATTCCCTTGAACCGCTAGCTTTGCTACACGATTTTCCGTGAGATATTTAGCGTGCGCTTGCACGATGCTCTTAAAATCATCTTTGACGACGTAACTGTCGTAGTCAAAATACACGGAGCGTTTGGACAAAATGCTATTGGGGTCGGTGAGTGGATTTCCCTTCACTACTTCCTCTACCATTGGTTTGGCTGTGCTTGGTTCGGCAACTTTTTCCGGTACCGTTCTTTCTTCAACGGCGGCTTTCGCCTGTTCTTTGTTGTCTTTAGTAGCGCAAGCTGCAAGCAATCCGGTAAAGATAATACACAAGATAATTTTATTCACAGTGAGTTTTCTCCTTATACTAATTTGGTGGTAAAGGCCCCCAAGAGGGCTCGCGTACATCTCCTGATTGCACACTTAATCGCTGCTTGAATCTACCATCACTAGATACCGCCGAGAGGATTCCCCGTCGATTAATCTCGGTAGCAAATAAAATCATTTTACCGTTAGGCGCATAACTAGGAGACTCGTCAAACGCGCTATCAGTAAGAACCTGCACCTGACGTGATGAAAAATCCTGCGTCGCAATATTAAAACGCCCATTGGTACGCTGCACAAACGCAAACCCTTTTCCATCTGGGCTGTAGTGCGGCGAAACATTGTAGTTGCCTTCGAAAGTGAGGCGCTCTGCCTGTCCACCGGTTACGGCGACTCTGTATATTTGCGGGCTACCGCCGCGGTCTGAGGTAAATAAAACCCATTGCCCGTCTGGGGAAAATGAGGGCTCCGTATCAATTTCTGAACTATTAGTTAAGCGCTGCAATCCAGTTCCGTCGCTATTAATGAGATAGATTTGAGAGGTTCCATCCTTCG
>CANMPU010000117.1 GCA_947499755.1 Betaproteobacteria bacterium
CATCAATGGATTACTACACTTTGATGCATCGTTGGTGCACTTAGATGAGGATGATACATGGTGCCGGATGAGGGATTTGAACCCCCGACCTTCGGTTTACAAAACCGCTGCACTACCCCTGTGCTAACCCGGCATGGGAGTGGATTATAGAGAGTGGATATGCGCACGGCAAACCAACCGCGTAACTCGCCCGCTTTCTGTGAATAAAATTCTCTATCGCTACTTGGGACCTAAGCACTTGGTAATGTTAGTAAACCCCTGTAAAATGATCCCCTTTTCTAGATTTCATGAAGGGTTATCAAATCCTCGCGGGCTAAACATGTTATGGAAATAACCGGTGCAGAAATTGTCGTCAAGTGTTTGCAAGAAGAAGGGGTAGAGTACATCTGGGGTTATCCTGGTGGCGCCGTCTTGTTCATTTACGATGAATTATTTAAACAAGATAAGGTGAAGCATATCTTAGTGCGTCACGAGCAAGGTGCGATCCATGCAGCCGACGGCTATGCGCGTTCCTGCGAAAAAGTAGGATGCGCAATCGTCACGTCTGGCCCGGGAGTGACAAATGCGGTCACGGGAATTGCCACCGCGTATATGGATTCAATTCCGCTTGTTATTATCACCGGACAGGTGCCGACGCCAGCGATCGGGCTCGATGCGTTCCAGGAGGTCGACACGGTTGGGATAACGCGTCCCTGTGTAAAACATAATTTCTTGGTTAAGGACGTTAAAGACTTAGCCATGACGATTAAGAAAGCCTTTTATTTAGCGGCCACCGGACGGCCTGGTCCGGTCTTGGTCGACGTACCTAAAGACGTATCGCAGCATAAAACGGAATTTATCTATCCGGAAACTGCGACGATGCGTTCATACAACCCCGTAATAAAAGGGCATCCAGGCCAGATTAAGAAGGCAGCCCAGCTTATTTTAGAGGCTAAACGCCCTATGGTTTACGCGGGTGGCGGCGTTATTCTTGGAAACGCGGCCAAGGATCTTGCTCAACTGGTCCGCTTATTTGGATTTCCTTGCACCAATACCTTGATGGGGCTAGGAGGGTATCCGGCAACCGATAAGCAATTTGTCGGAATGCTAGGCATGCATGGTACTTACGAGGCGAACATGGCGATGCAGCATTGTGATGTGCTGCTTGCCATCGGCGCACGCTTTGACGACCGCGTGATTGGAAACCCAAAGCATTTTTTTGAGGAAAAGCGCAAAATTATACATATAGATATCGACCCGTCGTCGATATCGAAGCGCGTTAAAGTAGATATTCCCATAGTAGGGAATGTTAAAGAAGTTTTGCATGAGTTGATGAAGCAACTCAAAGAACTTGGCGGAAAGCCAGACGAAGATGCGTTAAAGGCGTGGTGGGCGCAAATTGATCAATGGCGCGCAAAGGACTGCTTGAAATACGATCGCGCTAGTAAAATTATTAAACCGCAATTTGTGTTGGAAAAACTGTATGAAATCACCAAGGGTGACGCGTTTGTTACTTCGGATGTCGGTCAGCATCAGATGTGGGCGGCGCAGTTTTATAAATTTGATAAACCGCGGCGTTGGATAAATTCAGGCGGGTTGGGAACCATGGGTTTCGGATTGCCAGCGGCAATGGGCGCACAGTTAGCGCATCCTGGTGCACCGGTTGTATGCGTGACGGGCGAGGCAAGTATTCAAATGTGCATCCAAGAACTTTCGACTTGTAAGCAATATCATCTCCCGATAAAAATTGTGAACCTAAACAATCGGTATATGGGCATGGTGCGTCAGTGGCAACAATTTTTCCATGGAAATCGTTACTCGGAATCTTATATGGATGCGCTACCAGATTTTGTAAAGCTTGCGGAAAGTTACGGTCACGTCGGCATGAAAATCGAGAAGCCAGAGGACGTCGAAAACGCGTTGCGTGAAGCGTTTAAACGCAAAAGCGATTTAGTGTTTATGGATTTTATTACCGATCAGACTGAAAACGTGTTCCCTATGGTAGAAGGTGGGAAAGGACTATCGGAAATGATTCTTTCCGAAGAGTTGTAAATCGACCTAACTAATATTTAATTATGCGACACATTATTTCCCTGCTGATGGAAAACGAAGCTGGAGCACTCTCTCGCGTCGCTGGCTTGTTCTCGGCGCGCGGGTATAACATTGAGTCGCTTACTGTCGCACCGACAGAGGATCGTACATTGTCGCGGATGACGATAGTGACCGTCGGATCAGATGACATCATTGAGCAGATTACCAAACAGCTCAACAAGCTCATTGAGATTGTAAAAGTTGTGGACTTGTCCGAGGGAGAGCACATTGAGCGCGAACTCATGTTAGTAAAGGTGCGCGCGTCCGGCAAGGACCGCGAAGAAATGAAGCGCATGGCCGATATTTTCCGCGGAAGAATCATCGACGTTACCGATAAAGCGTACACCATAGAATTAACTGGTACTGGAGCTAAATTAGACGCGTTTCTGAATGCGCTCGATCGTAGTGTAATTGTGGAAACAGTACGCACGGGTGCGTCGGGAATTGGGCGTGGCGAACGCATTTTGAAAGTGTAAATATTTCAAGTATCGAATGGGGAAAACATGAACGTTTATTATGAAAAAGACGCTGACCTGTCAATTATAAAAAGCAAGAAAGTCACGATCGTTGGGTACGGTTCGCAAGGGCATGCGCACGCCAACAACTTAAAAGAATCGGGCGGTAACGTCACTGTCGCTTTGCGCAAGGATGGGACGTCGTGGAAAAAGGCAAAAGCTGCGGGACTCGAAGTCAAAGACGTTGCGGCCGCGGTGAAAGATGCTGATCTTGTGATGATTCTATTGCCAGATGAAAACCATGTTGACGTTTACCGCGACGAAATTGAGCCGAACATTAAGCAAGGTGCCGCGTTGGCGTTTGCACACGGCTTCAATATTCACTTCGGGCAAGTTGAGCCACGCACTGATCTCGACGTAATTATGGTCGCGCCTAAGGGTCCCGGACACTTAGTTCGCTCTACCTATTCTCAGGGCGGTGGCGTGCCAGCGCTTATTGCGGTATACCAAAATCCCACGGGACGAGCGCGTGAAGTTGCATTGTCGTACGCCTCTGCAATAGGCGCGGCGCGTGCCGGCGTGATTGAAACAACCTTCCGTGAGGAAACGGAAACTGATTTATTTGGGGAACAGACCGTGCTGTGTGGTGGCTGTACCGCATTAGTGCAAACAGGCTTTGAGGTATTGGTTGAGGCCGGTTACGCGCCGGAGATGGCGTACTTTGAGTGTTTACACGAGCTTAAACTGATCGTAGATTTGATGTACGAAGGTGGTATTGCGAATATGCGTTATTCGATTTCAAATACTGCGGAATATGGAGATTTCACGCGCGGGCCAAGGATTATCAATGAGGGTACCAAAGATGAAATGCGTAAAATCCTAAAGGAAATTCAAAACGGTCAGTTCGCAAAGGAATTTATTCTTGAAAATCGCGCGGGCGCGCCATCGCTCAAGGCAATGCGTCGTTTAGGTAAGCAGCATCTAATAGAACAGGTCGGGGCAAAGTTACGCGAGATGATGCCCTGGATCAAAAAAAATAAACTCGTCGATCAAACCAAAAACTAATCTCCGCTCTTCGTCAATTACATCGCGCCACCTAATATGGCAGGCTATTCATACCCGATTATCGCTAAGGAAGGTTGGGCGCATTCTGCAGTGGCCCTCGCTTGCGCGGTGATCGCAACGATATTTCTCGGTTGGATATCTACTCCATTTTGGTTGTTGGTTTTATTTGTCTTACAGTTTTTTCGCGACCCCTCACGCAATATTCCAACCGAACCGGGTGCGGTAGTATCTCCAGCGGATGGTAAGATCGTCTCAGTGGAGCGTGTTTTGGATGTTTATTTAAATCGTGAGGCGTTAAAGATTAGCGTTTTTATGAATGTCTTTAATGTACACGCCAATCGTAGCCCAGTAGATGGGGAGATCGTTGATGCTTGGTATTATCGAGGTCGTTTTTTAAACGCGGCACTTGATAAAGCGTCAATGGAGAATGAGCGCAATGCATTGTGGATAAAAACCACTGGCGAACAGGATGTTACCTGCGTGCAAATTGCAGGACTCATTGCGCGCCGCATATTCTGCTATGTTAAACCGGGTAACCAGCTTGAGCGCGGGCAGCGCTATGGTTTTATTCGCTTTGGGTCACGAGTCGATGTTTATCTTCCCGCGACAGTAAATCCATTAGTAAGTTTAGGCGACAAAGTTTTTGCCGGGGAGACTGTTCTGGCAAATTTGACCAACGTGAATAGGGTTTAGAGACGATGCACGAACCCCCTAAGTGGCCCTTCCAGCACAAGATACAACGACGAGGAATTTACTTCCTGCCTAATCTTTTTACGACGGCAGCGTTGTTTGCTGGTTTCTATGCCATCGTGCAAGCAATGAATGGCAAATACGAAAACGCCTCCATCGGAATTTTTATTGCCATGATCGCGGATGGATTGGACGGACGTATCGCTCGGCTTACGCGGACGCAAAGCGCCTTTGGCGCAGAGTATGATAGTTTGTCTGATATGGTGTCGTTTGGTGTTGCGCCTGCCCTGGTGATTTACGTTTGGGCACTAAAGGGCATGGGGCGATG
>CANMPU010000118.1 GCA_947499755.1 Betaproteobacteria bacterium
CCGCGCATGACGACGTTACAGGAATTCGCGCGTTCCATACCGATACCCTACGAAATTATCCCAGACAGTCTTCGCGATGCGCTTCTATACAATGCGCTAAAACACAAGAAATGGTTCGAGAAGCCCGCGCTCTGGGAGGTGTGCCAAGGCCTCAGAAGATTGTTCGACGAATTGACTAGCCAGCGAATTTTGTTGCCTCACGATTACCATGCATTCGAAGCACAAATTGAAGAAGCCTACGCATTGTATAAGAACCAATCCCTGCAGTTTGAAGCCCGTCTCTGTCATGAACTTTGGTATGCGCTGCAGGCAGAGCAGCGCGGCAAGATTGATGCAGTTGCCGCCCATCACTTGCGTTTAGAGCAGATTGCACGGAGCGCAAAAAGCCCACTCTACGCAATCGCGCTCGCGCAACTTTCTGCGGCCGAACGCGCGTTTTTGGACAAATACGCGCAACGCGCACCGGTCGACATATTTGAAGTTGGCGAGGTCGATCAAGGCGTAAATACAGTTTCAAGCTTTTTATACAATATTTGGACGGAACCGTCCGCTAGCGACGCTGAATCCGATACCCTCACTTCGTTGCGCCAAAGATCGCTTGAATATGCTGCACGATTTGTCAGTAGTCCAATCGAAAAAAGGATTAAATTTTACGGCGCACAAAGTATTGAGGAAGAAGCGCATGCCGCAGATACCAAAATACGTGAATGGCTAATCGCGGGTCATAAACAAATCGCAGTCGTTGTATTTGATCGTTTGGTGGCGCGACGTACGCGCGCCTTATTAGAGCGCGCAAAAATATTGGTCGAAGACGAAACAGGCTGGACCCTGTCGACAACCAGTGCGAGTACGGTAGTGGCCCGCTGGCTCGATTTAATAGCGAATGACTTTTACCATCAGGATTTCTTAGATTTCTGTAAATCGCCGTTTAGTTTTTCCAATTGGGAGACGAATCGGCGTAAGCGTGCGGTATACAAATTAGAGAGATGGATACGCCGTGAAAGTGTCGTGTTTGGGCTTAAACATTATCGCCAACTGGTTTCGAACAAAGAGAACGTAGACGACGTTAATCAAATCCTATCGCTATTTGAGAGCGCGGCAAAAGAGTTTGGTAAAAGGCGTATCAGGTTATCCGCATGGTTAGAATGTCTTGAGCGTAGCCTGGCTACTCTTGGCGTAATGCCCGCGTTGGAGCGGGATAGTGCAGGGCAAGAGCTCGTGCAATTGTTGACGAATCTTCAGTCCGAGCTCGCGGGCGACGGAAATCTTTATTCATTCGCAGAATGGCGTGATTGGCTAAATGGGCAATTCGAATCGACGAATTATCGGGATAGCGCCATAACGAGCCCCGTCGTATTTACCTATCTCGGCGCTACGCGATTACGCCAATTTGATTCAGTTTTGTTGCTAGGCGCGGACGCATCCCGATTGCCCGATACGCAATCGGATTCTTTACTGTTTAATCAATCGGTACGCGAACAGCTTGGGCTGACGACAGCTAAAAGTATATTGCAGCAAATACAGTCTGATTTATTCGCCCTTCTCGCGACGACGCCACAGGTGTACGTAAGCTGGCAGTCAGTTCGCGATGATGAAGTAAATTTGCTCAGCCCCTATTTTGAACGACTACAGGCGGCGCATAAACTTGCGTTCAAAACTGATTTAATCGACAACACCTATAAAGAAATAAGAAATGAAGTGCAACTAAGGGCGATGACTTGTAACGTGATTCCCGGGCCCACGCATTGCCCCGCTGTGGTTGTCGATCCTGGTGTTATACCGACGACAGTATCCGCAAGCGCCTACAACAGCCTGATGACGTGTCCTTATCAGTTTTACGCGCGCCACGTGTTGAAGCTCAATGAACTGGATGACGTAAAGATTATGTTAGAGAAAGTCGATTACGGACGTCTGGCGCACGAAATCCTAAATCGCTTTCACCGTAGCGTTGCGCGCACACTTGATAGCGAATCGCCACTGCTCGAACAAACATTGCGATCGATTAGTGATGAAGTATTCTTGCATACCATTCCTAAAAATTACTTTAACCTCGCCTGGGAAATGCGTTGGCGGAAAATTATTCCCGCCTATATCGCATGGCAGCAGGCGCGAGAACGCGCTGGGTGGCATTGGAATGATGGCGAGGTAAAGAAAAAGATTGAATTGCGCTTGAGCAATGATAAAACGCTGGTCCTTGAAGGAAGATTAGATCGTGTAGATCGGTCTGATCAGAACCAAAAATTTGCGGTCGTGGACTATAAGACGCAATCGTTGGCGCAGTTAAAAAAGAAACTCAAGCTACCGGGCGAAGATATTCAGCTTCCGGTATATGCACAAGTTCTAGGCGTGTCTGTGACTAAGGCGGCGTATTTAAGTTTGAATAAAGATAAAGTCAGTGACGAAGTGGAAATCGGCGGTGACATCGAGCAACTAGGTATAGCAGTACTGCAACGACTAGAAGTGCTGTTCGACATGATGTACGACGGTGCAAGCGTGCGTGCCCAAGGCATATCCAACGACTGTCAGAATTGTGAGATGCGCGGATTGTGTCGTAAGGATTATTGGGTCTGAGATGAGCGAAACGCATCAAAACAATGCGACCGCGTTAAACCCCCAATATAGTGTGGTCATAGAGGCGTGCGCCGGAAGCGGCAAAACTTGGTTGCTCGTCTCACGCACTCTGCGTTTGTTACTCGACGGTGTGAAGCCGTCCGAAATTCTGGCAATTACTTTCACGCGCAAAGCGACAGTAGAAATGCGCGCCCGACTAAACCAGGGGTTGCAGCTCTTGGCTTTGGGGGAAGATCACGAAGCGCGCGCCTTTCTGCGTGCGCGTGAATTGAGCGCCGTTGAAATCGATAATCTTCTACCTCGCGCACGCAACTTGTACGAAACTGTGCTCACGGCAAACCCCGGAATTACCGTGCAGACTTTTCACGGTTGGTTTATGCAGGTCCTAAAAAGCGCACCCCTGGAATGGCGCAGTTATGGTGCGATAAAGCTTTTAGAGCAGACTTCCTTGCTCATGGAGGAAGCTTGGCAAATTTTTGCGGAAGAAATGGGGTCGCAACCCAATGAGACGATCACGCTCTGTTTGAATAATTTGTTTGAACGCTTTGGATTGAGTACGACGCGCACTATTCTCTTGAAGTTTGTTCATAAGCGTTCAGAGTGGTGGGCATATACCGCAGAGGCAGCAGATCCGGTCGCCCATACACTAAAAGAAATCGAACGCGATCTTCCCGCACCGCTGAGCAACGATGTGGTTACCGAGTTATTTTCTGATTTGCAGTGCCAGGCAGACGTAAAGAACTACATAGATCTGCTTGCGCGTAATACGCCAACAGATCAAGGGTACGCGGATGACCTAAGAGCCGCAGTCGCGCAAGGTAACGTCATTACACTTTTCGATGCGCTATCTTCCGTAGTCTTCAATGCGGACGGATTGCTACGATCGCGTAAGCCAAGCAAAACGCAAGCGTCGCGACTTGCGGATTTCGGTGGTGAACAGCGTTTTCTCGAATTGCATAATAGACTAGGTGAGAAACTCGCACAGACCAGATATTTATTTTCTGAACAAGAAAACTACCGGCTAAATCGCGATGTGTTGACCTGTGGCAACGCATTACTCCTTACCTACCAGAGCTTAAAAAAGCAGCGGCAGCAGCTAGATCATACCGATGTCGAATGGGAAGCCAACCAACTTCTCACGCATAGCGATTATGCGGAATTCATGCAGTTTAAGTTTGAATCGCGCTATAAGCATATATTGCTTGATGAGTTTCAGGACACTAACCCACTGCAATGGCAAACATTGATGTCGTGGTTAGTTGCGTCGGAAGAAGCTAATCTAAAGCCGTCGGTTTTCATCGTTGGCGATCCGAAACAATCTATTTATCGGTTTCGACGCGCTGACTCGCGCCTATTTAATACGGCTAAGAATTACCTGCACGAAAAATATGATGCATGCTACCTCGAATATCATGTCTCGCGTCGAAACGCGCCCGCGATCATCGATATCGTCAATCGTGTATTCGAAACCGAGCCCAAATTTATTGATTTTCGCGAGCATGTGTCCCATCAGCCTAATTTGCCTGGTAGGGTAGAGCTATTCCCGTTGAACTATTTGGAAAAAAGCGCTCCAGCGGAAACGTTATTAGTTGGATTGCGTAACCCGTTGTTACAAGCACGGATAGAAGACGAAAATCTCCCTCGAAGGGATGAAGCGCGGCAGTTTGCTGAGAAAATAAAAGCCATTGTTCAGCATTGGGTTGTCAACGACGAAAACGGCCAGAGTCGTTTGGTGGAGTATAAGGACATTATGGTGCTGGTGCGCCGCCGCACTCACCTGGCAGAAACCTACGAGCGCGCACTGCGCGATGCCGACATTCCTTATGTCAGCTCTAGTCAGGGCAGGTTGCTCGAAACGTTGGAGGCGATGGATTTAATCGCGCTGCTCGAGTTTCTCATTGCGCCCGTTGCAGACTTATCACTTGCGCAAGTATTACGTTCGCCGATATTTAATTGTTCGGATAGCGATCTAATGGAGATCGCCAAAGTTAGCGACGGGACCTGGTGGCAGCGGATTATCAGT
>CANMPU010000119.1 GCA_947499755.1 Betaproteobacteria bacterium
GAGGAAGGCGCAGTAAAAAAATATTACGATGCCCATCAGGCTGATTTTCGAGTTGCCGACCAGGTTCGCGTTACCTACGTGGTATTTTCTCCGGATTCCATCGCGGAGCACGTGATCGTTTCTGAAGCGGAATTAAGAAAATATTATGAAGATCACGCAACTCAATTTACCCAGCAAGCAAAACGACAGGCGAAGCATATCTTAGTTAAATTTCCAGAGAAAGCCACTGCGGAAGAAAAAGACGCGCTGCGGCGAAAAGCGGAGGATTTGCTCGCGCAAGCAAAACGAAACCCCGAGCAGTTTGCAGACCTGGCGAAGAAATATTCAGAAGACGTTGGTTCGGCACCCTCTGGCGGCGATCTGGGTTATTTTATGAAAGGGGCCATGGTGAAACAATTCGACGATGCCGTATTTACTATGAAGCTAAATGAAATTGTTGGCCCCGTCGAAACGCAATATGGATTTCATATTATTAAATTAACAGGAATTCAATCGACCGACTTTGATGCCGTAAAATCTGAGATTGAGCAGCAGTTAAAAAAGCAAAAAGCGACGACAGTATTTAGTACAGAGGCGGAGAATTTTGGGAATATTCTATGGGATCAGGCCGACAGCCTAAAACCCGTTGCCGATGCATATAAACTAACAATTCAAACAAGTCCATGGTTGCAACGCAATAGTCACTCCGACGGGCAATTGCAAACCCCTAAATTTCTTGAGGCTGTATTTTCTCCAGATACACTAAAAGATAAACGCAACACCGCGCCAGTGGAAATTGCAGCGTCTACACTAGTTGCTGCGCGTTTACTTGATTTTAAAGCTGCCCATGTTAAGCCGCTTGAGGACGTCAGAAACGAGATCGAGATTAAATTAAAATCCGAGATTGCGGGTAAAGCGATTGTCAAAGATGGGGCCGAGAAATTGAAAAAATTGCAGCAAGGCGAGCAACTAGATATTGCTTGGACGCCAGCGCAGAATATTTACCAACGTCAAGCGCGCATGGGAAGTGACGCAGTACTCAAAGGTGCTTTCCGCTTGGACGTAGCAAGATTACCAGCGTATAGTGCGATTGAATCGCCTAACGGTATTACGCTGGTGCGCGTGAGTAAGGTTATCGAGAGCGAAGACATTTTTCCAGAAAAGAGGAAGATTCTCGGCGAACAACTACAGCAACTACTCGTTGGAGAAGAGTTGTCGGCCTACATTGCTGAGTTAAAAAGTAAGGCGGACGTTAAATTTAATCAACAAATCTTGAATTTGAAAGCCACGGATCAAAATTAGGTCGCAGTGTCAGCCAGCCCTACGCTGTTGAATCCAGCGTCGACATAGACAATCTCTCCAGTAATTCCGCTTGCCAGATCGCTACACATAAATGCAGCAACATTGCCCACCTCGTCGATGGTGACATTTTTTTTCAGCGGCGCAACTTTCGCGCTAAAGGATAATAGCTTGCTAAAGTTTTCGATACCAGATGCGGCAAGGGTTTTAATCGGTCCAGGAGATACCGCGTTTACGCGTATCCCTCTAGAGCCAAGATCGTAGGCTAAGTATTTTACATTTGCTTCCAAACTCGCCTTCGCCAAACCCATCACATTATAATTCGGAAAGGCGCGCTGTGATCCGAGGTAGCTCAAGGTGAGTAGCGCGGCGTTTCTGCCGGCCATCATTGCTAATGCGGCTTTTGCTAATGCGGCAAAACTGTATGAACTCACATCGTGAGCAATTTGAAACGATTCGCGATTCACGCTCTCCAAAAATCCGCCAGTTAACGCTTCGCGTGGCGCATACGCGATGGCATGTACCAGCCCATCCAGCCCATCCCAATGTGATTCTAAATCAGAGAACAGCTGATCGATTTCCGTGTCCTTTGCAACATCGCACGGGAAAATCTTGGTGACGCCAAGTTCCTGAGCCAGTGATTCGACACGCTCGCGAAGTCGCTCACTTTGATAGGTAAACGCTAGATTTGCACCCTCACGCCGCATCGCGCGCGCGATGCCGTAGGCGATGGATCGACTGCTAATGACCCCGGTGATCAAAATCTTTTTATCTTGAAGAAAACCCATCTATTTTTCGCAGAGATTGAACGCCCATTATAGCGGAACTCTCTGCATTCGAATATAGCCAGCCCCGAGCGGAAGTTAGTGACGTTATTGGTCGCTTTGGGCTACACTTTGGAGCGATGAAACCCGCCGTTATCCGCCTATTTCTTCTCTTCGTAGCTATCCTAGTGACTGCCTGTGGGAACAATTTATGGAATAACCCGTACCCTGTTTCAGAAACGAACGAAAATATTTTGTACTCGGCTTTTAGCGCGCGTCCTAAGCATTTAGACCCGGTGCAGTCGTACAGTGAGAACGAGTACGAATTTATCGCGCAAATTTATCAGCCACCATTGCAATATCATTATTTGAAACGGCCATATCAACTCATACCGTTTGCAGCGACCGAAGTGCCTAAGCCTAAATATTTTTCCGCGAATAACCACGAGTTGCCTGAGAACTCGACAAAAATTTCATATACTGTTTACGAGATTCGTATCAAACCGGGGATATATTATCAACCACATCCAGCCCTTGCAAAAGATGCTAGCGGAAAACTTCTTTATCACAATTTAACCGCCGTCGACCTGGCTCCTATCCATCAGCTTTCAGATTTTAGAAACGTAGGTTCGCGAGAACTAGTTGCAGAGGATTATGTTTACCAGATAAAGCGCTTGTGCCATCCGCGTTTGCATTCTCCGATTTACGGATTAATGAGCGGGTATATTATCGGTTTAAAAGAGCTTGCTGAACAATTGCGTGCCGATGATTTGCAGTTTGAAAAAAATGGACAGCGAAAAGTCTATCTAGATTTAAGGCAGTATTCTTTAAGTGGTGCTGAGGTGATTGATCGCTATCGTTATACCATCAGACTTCGTGGCAAGTATCCACAGTTTAACTATTGGCTAGCAATGTCATTTTTTGCTCCAATCCCACAGGAGGCAGATCATTTCTATTCTCAACCTGGGATGGCTGCGCGCAATCTGACTTTGGATTGGTATCCCATAGGCACTGGCCCATATATGCTTACGGTGAATGACCCAAATCGAAAAATGGTTTTGGAGCGTAATCCAAATTATAAAGGGGAAGTGTATCCAAGCGAAGGCGAAAGAGAAGATTCTACAAATGGGTTATTGCGTGATGCCGGAAAGCCGTTGCCGTTTATTGATAAAGTGGTATTTAGCTTAGAGAAAGAGGGTATCCCCTATTGGAATAAATTCCTACAAGGTTATTACGATGCCTCAGGTATTCAATCAGATAATTTTGATCAAGCGATAAATATTGCTTTCGGTGGCGAAGTCGCGGTTACTGATGATATCAAAAGACAGGGTATCGGGCTGTCTACGGCAATAGAAACATCTACATCCTATATGGGCTTCAATATGCTCGATGATGTTGTTGGTGGCCACAGTGAACGCGCACGCAAATTACGTTTAGCAGTATCTATCGCGATCGACTACGAGGAATTTATTTCAATTTTTCTCAATGATCGTGGCGTCGCGGCGCAAAGTCCAATCGCGCCGGGCATTTTTGGCTATAAAGAAGGTCGCGATGGAATCAACCCGTACGTATACGACTGGGTTGATGGCAAAGCGAAGCGCAAATCAATTGACGTAGCCAAAAAGCTATTGGCAGAAGCAGGCTATCCCAACGGTCGCGATGAAAAAACGGGAACGCCTCTTTTGCTCTACTTAGATACGACCGGCGCCGGCCTAGGAGAAAAATCTCGTTTGGATTGGCTTAAAAAGCAATTGGACAAGATTAACATTCAGCTTGTGGATCGTAGTACCGATTACAACCGTTTTCAAGACAAGATACGCAAAGGGTCGGTGCAACTTTTCAATTGGGGATGGAATGCCGATTATCCTGATCCGGAAAATTTTTTATTTCTGCTCTATGGTCCGGAAGGCAAGCTCGCCAAAGCGGGTGAGAACGCGGCGAATTACGACAACCCAGCATACGACAGACTATTCGATAAAATGAAACACATGTCAAATACCCCTGAGCGTCAGCTTATCATAGACCAAATGATGGAAATTCTCCGGCATGATTCACCGTGGTTGTGGGGATTTCACCCCAAAAAATATGCCCTCTACCATGAATGGGTTTATAACCGTAAACCTCTACAGATCGGAAATAACGGATTAAAATATCAACGCATCGACCCACTGATGCGTGCGCAAAAACGCAGCGAGTGGAATCGATCTGTCGTATGGCCGGTGCTAATCCTAATTTCAATAGTTCTACTCGGTATCATCCCCGCAATCATTACGCATAAAAGGCGCGAACGTAATATCGTTTTACGCAGCACAACAATTCCTCATTCATCAACATTTTCCGAGCAATGACCAATTATATTATTCGCCGTTTACTCTATGCCATACCCATTCTCATAGGCGTAAATATTCTGACCTTCGTTTTATTTTTTAAGGTGAATACGCCTGACGATATGGCACGCATGCAGTTAGGTGTAAAGCGGGTGAGTCAAGAGGCTATAGATAATTGGAAAGAGTGTA
>CANMPU010000120.1 GCA_947499755.1 Betaproteobacteria bacterium
TCGATTGCTGCTTCTACAGCAGAATTAAGTAACTCCACAATTAATACAAGAATAACGCTGCCTACCATCAACGCTTTGCCAACTCCAGTAGCTGGCAGAAAACACGCCGCGGGAATCAATACAATCGCGAGAACGCATTCCTGACGAAACGCCGATTCATGGCGTAACGCGGCGCGCAACCCCGCAAAGGAATAGAACATAGCGTTCCAGATTCTACGCAACCCCGTTACCCCACCGTATTTATTTTGCTCCATTACATTAAAGACCCCAGTTAGCGACGCTATAGACCACAAGCCGCAGACAGCTTCGACTTAAACGGGTGAAACTATATACTGTATCGACTATTACTTCGAGTGCTGGTTGCGTCGCATAGGGACGGCCATAGTCTAAAAAATATTGGTGGCGGGTAACTAAAATGTCGAGGTACCAGCGTTCATGTCGGATCACACGCAGCGCACGTTTCCTACCGGCCCCAACTAACATTCGCAGTTCCTTGTTTAGTTTTAACTCTTTACGAACAAGTGCTACATTGAGCTCTACTATTTCTCCACACCAACCGTCGACGACTACTGTATGTATTTTGCTGTGAGTCAAATAGTCTCTTTGGTAAACACGATTTATGGGTAAATTAGATCAATTGCTCAAGCAATTTGGCGTGACTGCTGGCGCCGACGAGGCCATAGGCAGCTTGTTACAGCAAGCGTCACACATGATGCTTGAACACGCCGGGCACGCTGCTATTATCACAGATGCTCTCGGTCGCATTGAATATCTCAATCCTGTGGCAGAAGAGTATCTAGGCTGGACGCGCGCCGAAACCCAGGGTCTTCCTGTCTCAAAAATTGTTCGCCTGATGAATCAGGCCACCGGCTTACCCATGGCAAACGCGATACGTAAGGTATTGGTGCAGGGCCGCATGATGGTAATACCTAGTTAAGTCGCATTCGTGCGCCGTAACGGCCAGTTGCTATCCGTCGAAGGCAACGCGGCACCGATATTGGGCGCAGATAGTCGGCGCTTAGGCGTGATGTTGATGTTCCACGATGTTTCGAAAAACCGCGAAATCGCGCAGAACTTAGCACAACAAGCTAGTCACGACGCTCTCACGGGGCTAGTGAACCGTCGTGAATTTCAGCAACGCGCCCAGCGTGCGCTACAGAATGCGCGCAGTCAAAAACTGCAGCACGCACTGTGCTTTATGGATCTCGATCAATTTAAGATCGTGAACGACACGTGTGGACACGCCGCAGGCGACGAATTGTTACGACGCGTTGCCACCCTGCTGCTCGCACGTGTTCGTAATAGGGATACCCTGGCACGACTAGGCGGCGATGAATTTGGATTGCTATTGGAAAATTGCCCGCTGGAGGAAGCGGAACGCGTCGCTAATGAAATGTTAACCACGATTAAAAACTTCCGCTTCGATTGGGAGGGCAAGACCTTTACCATAGGCGTAAGTATAGGCGTCTCCGCCATTACGGCCGCCTCTGGCGATATTGCCGCGGTATTAAGCGCCACCGACGCCGCCTGTTATGCCGCAAAAGAAAAGGGGCGTAATCGTGTGCAGATGTATAAAGCGGATGATAAAGAGCTCGCCGAAAGGCAGGGCGAGATGCGTTTGGTATCGCGAATTAGCAACGCCTTAGATCAGAACCGGTTCGCCCTCTTTTTTCAACCTACCATCACACTAAACGGCCCGCAGCGTGTTGGCGAGCACGGCGAAATTTTAGTTCGAATGATCACCCCCGAAAAGCAACTCATCGCACCTGATCGTTTTATTCCTGCGGCTGAACGCTACAATCTCATGCCCTTACTAGACCGCTGGGTGATACAAAATACCTTTGCGTCCTACAGCAAGATTTTTCCTGATAAAGCTGAAAAAGAAAAGAATACTTGGGCAATCAATATTTCTGGGACCTCGTTAGGAAGTGTCGGTTTTATTGAATTCATTCGCGAGCAATGCGCCTTGCATAAGATTCCGCCGCAAGCCATTTTTTTCGAGATTACGGAAACAGCTGCAATTTCTAACGTCAGTAAAGCAGTCGACTTTATTTGGGCGCTCAAGGTGGAAGGTTTCCGTTTTGCGCTGGATGATTTTGGCAAGGGAATGAGTTCGTTCACCTATTTAAAAAATCTTCCTGTGCACTATCTCAAAATCTATGGTGATTTCGTTAAAGACATATGCCACGACAAAATTAGTTTCGGCATGGTCGAAGCGATCAATCGCATCGGGCAGATGATAGGTCTTGAAACCATAGCCGAGTGCGCGGAAAGCGATGCGGTGCTAGAAAAGCTAAAAGAACTCGGGGTCAACTACGCTCAGGGCTTTGCGATTGGCAAACCGGCGCCTCTGCGTTTGCACCCTAAGGGAAATCTTCTCAACGTCTTTCCGCTTGCGCAGAACCCCAAAACGGGGACTACACCCTAGACTAAATTGTTGTAATGCGCCCCGTGTCCGACGCCAACCAAGCTTAACTCGCGTTAGTGTGCGTCCACCGCAAGCGATCATTCTCTGGGGCAGTTGCGTGAGACGCGATCCGGCTGCGCGTAACACTCCTGCAGTATCTCTTTCATCGCCGAGACAAAAATATCTAATGTCTGCTTAGATTCTGTTCCCCTCGGCTCGACCCTGAGACATTCTGGTAGTGACTGAGAATATTCAACCCAGGAAAAATATAATCCTTTATCACGCAAACGGTTTGCAATGTCCTCGGCACAAACACCTGTTTCTACCTTAAGAGTTGTCGTCGTAACCATGAGCGCGTGGCGCGTACGTCGCTGGGGAAAAGCAATTTCAAACCCCACACCTTGTAGTGCGACCATGAGATAGTTTGCATTTAACAAGGCAAAATCTGAACCGCGACGCAACCCCTTGGAACCCAGCATGCGGACGCAAAAGTAGGTACTAAGTAGTGGACACCTACATTACCCATAAATGCGGACAGTTGCCCAATGGTATGGGGAGGTCCGCTTTCGCTTATCCAGAAGTAGCTTCCCTTTTCAAACGTAACAACAGGCGTTGGTAAGAAGTCTCTAAGTCTATCTGATACTGCAAGCGGACATGCACCACATCCACTGCCAAATGTATTCTGTAAATCTATCTCGACCACGTCGAACCCCAACGCTTGTGGTTTTACGTAACCTAGTAGGCCATTTAATATTGTGCCGTCCGAATACAGTAAGCCACCTACTTCATGTACCGTTTTTTCGATTTCCAATATTCCCGATTCAAATACGTCGCGCGTTAATGGGTCCGATAGTAGCAACGCCGCGGTGCGTGGACCCGCCATTGATTTCAACAGGTGCAAATTCAGATTACCGTTTTGATCGATCGCGACCTCCCGAATCTGATAGCCCACCAAAGCCGCTTGCGCGACATTCGTAACGCAACAGCCGGCAGGAACCAATATTTCATCTCTCGCGCCATTGGCTTTCGCTTCGTGGTAAGCGCGTATCATGGCGATCGCAGCAAACTCACTTTGTGCACTGGCCAGCGGCGTAAGGCTAACCGCCCCCGGTCACGCTCTTTAATATTTCCTGAAGTTCGTAAAGGCACGCCAAAAATCCTTGTCCGGTTTCGTCGGGAGACAATGGATGGTGATCGAATAGTGGCGGGTTCATCGCAAGAATACTTCCTGCTCGCGAATTAGCCGTGCTGCCGGCTACCAAAGAATGGACTGAAGTATCCGCTGAGCTGATTAGTTGAGAGAGTCGCGTGTAATGACCAATGGCATCTTCGGCCGATACTTCTGGTAGCGAGGGTGGGGCGCCACGCAAATGGTGCCGGGGAATATCGTCAGTGCGCGAGTCGACGCGCGGCGCCAGCGCAGCGTTTGTGCGCCCTGCCCGCGACAGATCGAAAATCAACGTAAGGGATAACTCTCCGATCGCTTACTTTTTCATTGCCGACAACACCGCATCGTAATCCGGTTCCATCTTTATTTCTGGAACAAGTTGCACGTGAATAACTTTGTTATTTTCGTCCAACGCGATAACCGCGCGTGCAGCAACACCCGCCAGCGGAGAATCGGTGATCGCAACACCGTAGTTCCGCATAAACGCGTGGCCGCGCATTGTCGATAACGTAATAACATTCTTGAGACCTTCGGCACCGCAAAAACGCGATTGCGCAAACGGCAGATCGGCAGAGATCACGATAACCACCGTATTGGAAAGCTTATTTGCCTCCTCATTAAAGCGAAGCGTAGACGTTGCGCATATGGGCGTGTCTAGGCTGGGGACAATATTTAAGATTTTTCGCTTGCCTGCAAAATTACTTAGCGCAACATCTTTTAAATCCTTGTCAACCAGAGTGAAGTCCGGTGCCGTTTGTCCAACTGAAGGAAATGTTCCCGATACGGTGATGGGATTTCCCGCAAGAGTTACATTTGCCATATTATGACCTCCGTGTTAAGTACTGCGA
This sequence comes from Betaproteobacteria bacterium, assembly GCA_947499755.1. Taxonomy (GTDB): domain Bacteria; phylum Pseudomonadota; class Gammaproteobacteria; order Burkholderiales; family CANMPU01; genus CANMPU01. Next base: position 4,424 of record CANMPU010000120.1, read on the forward strand.
TTGAACATCAATTCTTGTATGCGCAAGGTGGGGCGTCGCGACGCTTGCTTAAAATTCGAAATCTTCTGAATTCTTTGTTTCTGTAGTACAGACTAATATCGACGGACCTAGCTCTGGATAATCTTGCGTTAGA
>CANMPU010000121.1 GCA_947499755.1 Betaproteobacteria bacterium
TAATACCATATTGAGGCGCATATCGAAGGATAAGGCCTTTGCCGTGCGACCGGGATTACACATTGCAAAAATTCGACATTGCTCATCAAACGCAATCCCCTTGCTACGTAGCGTGAACCCCAGATCATGGACATGCAGAATCACAAAGCTATGACGCTTGATCGCTGATTCCAGGTCTAAAGCGGCCTGGTCGAAGGTTTTGTTGGTTTCGGCGACGTAATACATGCATTCGCTTTAACGCCGTAGCCGCAAGATAGTGCTGCGAGAGCTATCGGTAAATAGTGCGCTTTGTGGTTGCCAGCAATCTTAACTTGAGTGAGTATCGCTCGCTTTGCGCCACACACTTGCTAGCCAGTGCTGTTGTTCACGGGGCAGGCCGATCGGGCGGTAATAGTGGGATAGCTCAACGAATCCCGCGGCGGATAGATAAGCACGCCACGTCTCAAGGTCATAATAGGCAGCGTAACGACCGCCGCTCCACGCCTCTTCATTTTTACCCCGTGGATTGGAACTAAACAGTACGCCACGAGGCCGCAATGTGGCGTGTAATTCCAATAACGCGCGCGGTAATTCCTGACGCGCCACATGAAATAACGATGCATTGGCAAACACGCCATCGAAGAAATCATTTGGTAGGTTGAGCTTAAGAAAATCTTGGTGCCAAACTTCGCAGCCACTAAATTCGCGTGCCATGGTTACAAAAGGCGCAGAACCCTCTAAACCGACAGCAACGTGACCAAGCATCGTAAATGCCTTGAGATCGCGTCCGGGCCCGCAGCCGAAATCGAGAATCTTCGCTGGAGGCTTACCCTCTATATGTTCAAGCAGCGCAGCGATATTTTGGCTGACATCGTGGTCGCGCGTACCTTGCCAAAAATTTTGCGCGTTATGGCTGTAATATTCCAGAGTGCAATCTGAGATTTTCTCTAATTCCAGTCTCTTTGAAATCATCTTTGATCAACCAGGTCCGTTGGCCATGGGTCTAAAATTTTCCCGTAATATCGAGAATATGTTGTTTAACGTTTTTCCGGCGGAATATTTTTTAGTGCCGCCGCAAATCGTGCATGCGCTATCGGATCAAGCGGCCTATGTTTTATTTTAGTGCTTGCAGGGTCCTTGCCAAGAAAGTTGTCGTTTTTCCAATTTGTTGCCGGCCTGATGGGCCTAGGAACAAAGCCGCCACCGCAATTCGGGCAGACATTGCTGAGGAGGGTAGCGACACAAGTCGCGCAAAACGTGCACTCATAACTGCAAATTTTCGCCTCCGTTGAATCCGCAGGTAATGGCTTATTGCAATTTTCACAAGTGGGTCGTAGCTCAAGCATGATAGTTGGCCGAAAACTGATAACGCGAACGATGACGCCAAGATACGATGTGTTGGGGACACGGTCAAGCGAGATTGTCGTGTTCCTATTCTCTAACTCGTCCGCTTGATTCGTAGGAATTTAGATCGTGACGCGAATTGTTGAGGCGGGTAGGCGTATAGCCCTAGGCTGTCGCTTGCCGATTGATTTCGGCATCAAGCGCGTAGCGCACGGCGACATATTCGCTTTGCGCAGTTAGCAAGACTACGCCTGCAGAATCCAATTCAGCGGCATCGCCTAAGCGCTCTAATTCTTTGCAGAGTTCGCCAAGCTTATCCGCACCTACATTCCAGCTTGCTGATTTTAGCGTATGTGCGGCTATACGCAATTTGCCAGCATCGTTAGACTGGAGTGCGTGTTCCATGTCGTGCACAAGGGTATGCGCGCTTTCGATGTAGGTTTGTATAACGACGGTAAGGAAATCTGGTTCGTCTGGATCTTGCAGCGCGCGAATAGCATTCAACGACTCGCGATTTAATATCGCGCTTGCGGCATCGGTGAACGTAGTCGTTGGTGACGCGTTGTTAATCATCCCTTCATTTTTCACCGAGGGTTTATCTGCTGCTAACCATTGTTTCAGCATAGCCGCGAGTTGTTTAGTGTTGAAAGGCTTGCTGAGATAATCGTCCATGCCGGCTGCGAGACATTTGTCCTTGTCGCCCGATAAGGCATTCGCGGTCAGCGCGATAATCGAGATTCTTTTATTGTCCATATGATCGTTTTCCCAGGCGCGTATTTTCTGCGTTGCAGTAAAGCCATCCATGTGCGGCATCTGGCAATCCATGAGAATAATGTCAAAGGTGGATTTGTTAGCTGTGATTTTCTCCAAAGCCTCAATCCCGTTTTCCGCGATTTCTACGCTGCAACCGAATTTGGTCAGCATCGCTTTGGCGAGCTCTTGGTTGACGGGATTATCTTCCGTGAGTAATACACGCGCGCTTAAGCGTAGTACGTCAGCATGTTCGGTATTTTGAACTTTTATTTCTGTTGCCTTGGTTTGTTTTCCTAACGCTTTCAACATGTGTTTGTACAGCTCGCGGTAGCGCACCGGTTTCGCAGCGGTATAGCTGATATGGAGGTTTCTTAGCGTCTCGTCGGAGACTGCTTCCAACACTGAGCTCAGCAAAATGATGGGGGTTGTCGCGAGTGTTTCATCACCAACGATGGTCGCCGCTCGCATCTGCAAACGGTATACCTGATTCATGAACCTTGCGGCCGGGCGCCTGCCCAGCTATCAGAATGCGTGCATACGGATGCAGCTGCAATGTTGGTCGTGGGCCTAGTGGCAAGTGCGCCGTGCATATGGTGCAGGCACGAACTTCAGATAACAACAATGTGAAAGAGGGCATAGGGGATATGTTGTAACGTAAAAATCTAACCCTACTCTACTAGCGTCAGCGTAGAAACGAACTAAAATAATCTAAATATTCTTTTTTGCATTTCTAGATTTTAGTTTCTTTGGCTTCGGTAGAGGAAGTTCGTGCGCAGTGAGCTGAACAACGCTAGCGATGAACGCTTGATCATCAAGCTCGTCGCCGATAAGAAAGTGGGGCTTCGCTCCTGGGTAAGGTGGCGCTTCGATGACTTTACCTATCTTGTTACGTCCAGCAGTGGTTGGCTTTATGAACAATTGATTATCACAAACCAGCGCAACCACTTTGCCATCACAATAGATGGCATATTCGCCAAACATTTTTCTGAACGACACTAATCCTGCGGCGCTTATTTGATCGCGGATGTATTCAACAAAGGATAGGTCTGACGACACTATATTTCCGTTCGTTTATGTTTAAAGGGCTTTGCGCTAACCCGGGTTAGCGCAGACGGCTTTTCATAGAATTGTCTATATCCATCGAAGAGCGCGGTGCGCTGGCCGACGTCCTCGACTGTGGCCTGGTGGACAAGTATGAATATTCCTCAATGTTTTCTCTTTAGGCTTAAGAGAAACATACTATCGTTTAAGACGCCGCGTAATCTGTTAGATCAAGTTTAGGCTATTGTCGTTTATGCCATGCTAAATTATAAGGCGGCAATTCGACCGTCAAATACGACATTCTCGATAATCCCGTTATGGTAGTGTAAATATTACGCTAATCAGGCCGTATTCATAGCGCTGCCTGTTCAACATGTAGAGTGAGCTGTGGGTAGGGCAACTCAATTTTGTTTTCATCGAAGCACTGCTTTAGGCGTTTCAAATATTCGCGGCGGACATCTGGCTGCTCGCTTGGCAACACTTTAATTCGTGCGCGCACAATAACTGCGGAGTCACCTAGTTTTTCTATTCCGGATATTTCTAAATCTTCGAGTATCTGCGTGTTCAGTTCTGGATCTTTGCGAAGTTGCGTCGCAACTGTTCTCATCAGCGAAAATACTTGATCGATATTTTCTCGATAGCTCACCCCAATTTCGATTACGGCGAAGACGAAACTCCTGCTTTTATTTGTAACTGTTGTGATGGTTCCATTCGGAACGTAATGCACGCTGCCTTCGTAATCACGCAACCGAATATGGCGCAAGGTAATTTCTTCAACCACACCTGATTTACCCGCCGCTTCGATTAAGTCGCCTTGCCGGATTTGGTTTTCCATCAATATAAAAAAACCGTTGAAATAATCTTTAATCAAGCTCTGTGCGCTAAACCCTATGGCAATACCAACCACGCCCGCGGTAGCGAGTATGGGCGCAACCGAAATACCTAGCACGCTTAAGATCAACATGCCGGCAACTAAGGTGATGACAACGGATGCGGTGTAGCGAAATACGCGCCCCAATGTTTCTACACGTTTGATTTCTTCGGAATCAGTCGTTCTCCGCGCCATATAATTGCGAAAAAGGCGCAGTAATTTGCGTACGATGCGGATGATTAACCACGCCAGCAGAATAATTAGCAGGATATGTAATATGGGCTGTGTGAAGCTCAGCCATTCTTTGACGGCTACCCAGTCGCTGTTATTTGGCAGTGCGGTCATGGTTCGTTGGGAGACCGCAGTGCATGCGGTAGCTTATCGGTTGAGCGTTTATTTTATGCGAAAGCGCTGCGACTAATGGGATTTTACTAAAGTGGCGCGCGCAAGAGCCGGGTTGGTAGAGAAATAGCGTTTGATACCAGAAAATATGGCATCGGCCATTTTGTCTTGATACGCTTCTTGCTTGAGTTGCTTTTCCTCTTCCGGGTTACTG
>CANMPU010000122.1 GCA_947499755.1 Betaproteobacteria bacterium
CCATGAACGTCACGATGGTAAAGGCTACCCTGAAAGGCTAAGCGGGGAGAGTATTCCGCTCAGCGCACGCATTGTAGCCATTGCCGATACCTTTGACGCCATGACAAGTACCCGGCCATATCGAAAAGGCATGCCGATTGAAATCGCGGCGAAGAAAATGTTGGAGGTTCGCGGTACGCAATTTAATGCGGAATTATTGGACTGCTTTCTCGATATTGCGAAAACAGAAGCCTTGCACCACATTGTTGGACATAGTGACCAAGGAATCCCTATGGGCGTGTGTCCGTGGTGTGGGCCTATCATTGCGATACCGAAATCAACGGGAGATGATGCGGTCGTCTACTGCCGTGCATGCATGGGAGAATTTAAAATAGAGCGTAAAGGGGTTCGTATCTCTCTTACCTATTCCGAGCGCCATGGTACGCCAGAACAACTTCGTTATGAGCCGGATATGGATGTGATTAACCATTTTGTTGAGATGGCACAGTAATCGGCGTGACTTCATAGAGACTTACAGATCGGAGCGGGTATCCGACGGGCGCAGCATTATGCGCGTCCCTAGCCCACGATGAACCTATAGGCGCAGGCAACTTGGGCGACTTAACATCCAGCACGTGGCAGCGAAAAAGTTACCCCGATGTATTACTTGCAATCCCAGCACCTTACTATTCAAATGACACCGCTATGCTCACGAAGTGCATTTTATTACTTACTTCGGCATTGTCCTCGGCCGCGGTATTAGCCAAACTGCGCCCAGAAGAGTTGTTTATTGGCGAATTCCAATTCCAAGTTCACCACTAGTTTTTGGAGGAAGACAGAGTGCGCTAATCTGGTAATGTGAAACCAGGATGCAACAAATTAAAAGGAGCGTCAAATGAGAAACTGCGGTCTTGCCGTGACGTGCGTCGCGACCGACTTAGCTTGTAAATCTAGACGCGTCGTTGTTCATGAGCTTTGCGGGATAAGTCGGGTTGCGGCCCTCGAACAATTGGGGTTTAAACGACTTGCTCCGATCGCAAAGTCTCTGACACGGAATGGGGCCGTATTTGTATACCGATGATGCGTAACCTGATTCGGAAGTAACCAAACAGCGTAATTTCGGAGTGAACGCGAAATGACGAACGTTAACGCAACGCACGGCAGCAGATTAAGGTAAGGGCGGATAGGAATTTTCAGGCGACTATCATGAATTCGCAATGTCTTCATCGGTGATCGGCCCCCGTTTTCCTGCAAGCGTTTCTTGCATTAGTTTCGCGACTTTAGTTCGACTTTCTTCGGTTGAAACGGCTTCGGAACTGAACGTCATACCAAATTGCATGTTGTATCGTTTGATCAACATCATGAGCAACATTTCATCCACGTGATTTCCCTCTTTGTAATTTTATTTTTTGACAACCCAATCCAACCTTAATAGCTCGAGCGGGCACGCTCGGCCGTTCGCCAAAACATTCCTGTCCCGACTAGCGGCGCACCCAATTGTCATTGATATTTTTCTACCATTTTAGTCAGAATATTGCTACCAATGTCGCCAATCATAAGGGCTGAATTATCAACAATGGTAAGGTTTTGATCTGCATCAAATTGGTCGCCCCCTAACCGAATACCATCGTCCTTTACGTAACTATCTTGCTCAAAGATATAACAGTCTGGCATCGGCTATTAATTCAATGTAAACTACGCGCGTTAGGGGCTATTGTACCTTGGTTGGGGGATTTATTGTCCGGTCAAGGATTGGCGCTTATATTCGCCGTTGTGGGGAAATAGCAGGTAGAGGACCACGACGGCTGAAACGAAAAGGACAGGTTTTTTTTCGAAAATCGCAGACAAGGCAGACGCGCTGAAAGGGTGCTATGAAGAATAATATGAAGAAAGTTGTAGTGAAAAAGGTCGTAGTGAAAAAGGTCGCCGCAAAAAAGATTCCAGCAAAAAAAGTTGCAGTGAAAAAGGTCGCAGTAAAAAAGGCTGCACCGAGAAAAGCCGCACCGAGAAAAGCTGCTGCGAATAAGGTTGCGAAGAAGCGTATTATTTTAAATTGCTTCGATATGACTTGCGTAAGCCACCAGGCGTCCGGTATGTGGCGTCATCCAAAAAGTCAGGCCTCGCGATACAATGACATCGAATATTGGACCAATTTGGCGATAGAGTTGGAGCGTGGGTTTTTCGACTGTATGTTCATCGCGGATGTTGTCGGCGTGTATGACGTTTATCGCGGTTCAGCAGCCGCCTCTCTAAAAGATGCCGCTCAGGTTCCGGTCAATGATCCCTTCGCCTCAATCGCTGCCATGGCTGCAGTGACCAAGCATGTCGGTTTTGGATTGACTGCGGCGGTGACATTTGAGCATCCCTACATTCTGGCTCGCAGACTGTCGACTTTGGATCATTTGACTAAGGGTCGTGTGGCTTGGAATATCGTGTCTTCATACTTGAATAGTGCTGCGGTCAACGTTGGTATGGATCAACAAATGAGCCATGATGAACGTTATGAGATGGCCGAAGAGTACATGGATGTAATGTACAAACTTTTGGAAGGCTCATGGGAAGACGGCGCCGTACACAGAAACAAAGAGACCGGCATTTTCACCGACCCGAAAAAAGTGCACCCCATCAGACATAACGGCAAGTACTACAAGGTCCCCGGCTTTCATCTTTGCGAACCTTCCCCACAGCGCACTCCGGTTTTATTCCAGGCTGGCGCGTCAGGTCGTGGTCGCAGGTTCGCCGCTAGACATGCCGAGGGCATGTTCATCTTGACCACAAGTGCAGAGCACGCACGTGTCGTTACCAAGGATATACGAGACCTGGCCGAAAAAGAGGGTCGCGCTCGTGATTCCGTCAAGATCTTTACGCTTTTGACAGTCGTTACCGGAAAAGACGACGCAGCAGCTCATGCGAAGTATGAAGAATTTCTGGCCTATGCGAGTCCGGAAGGGATGCTTGCGCTTTATGGTGGATGGACTGGTATGGACTTTTCCAAACTCGATCCCGATGGGCCGCTTAGTGCGATGGCAAATGACAGTCTACGCACAACACTAGAATCGCTTACTGAGGAAGGTACGAAAAAAGTCTCCGTTCGCGACGTGATCAAAGAGCGTTGCATCGGTGGTCTCGGTCCCGTGCTAGTCGGCGGTCCGAAAACGGTTGCTGATGTATTGGAACGCTGGGTCGACTACGGCGGTATTGATGGATTTAATCTGGCCTACGCGATCACACCCGGAACGCCATCCGATTTCATCGACTACGTTGTGCCCGAGCTCCAAAGGCGTGGGCGCGCTCAGACGTCCTATAAAACTGGTACGTTCCGCCAGAAATTTATCGGTACTCCGGACAGTAACTTAGAGAAAACCCACGCGGGCGGTAAGTATCGCCATATGTTTGTCGGCAAAGAAAGTGTCGATAGTAAGACGCATTCATCGCCGTGGGCCAATGTTAGTCACCCTCTAAAATCGCACGATGGGACTAAGAAGGCGGTAGCAAAAAAGCCGGCGGCTAAACCGGCGGCTAAACCGGCGGCTAAACGCCCCGCAAGACGGCGTTAAGCAACGGGTGTTGTAGGAAACGGCATTAAGTCATCCCACTTTTCTGTGGGATGACTCTTCCCCAAAAAATATTTGATTCGGGCGTTATCGCTCCAGTGTACTTATCGTCGCTTCGTTTGCGAATGTAATTTTGCTACGGAAGACGAGGCTAGCGTGTACTATTAGCGTCGCCCAGGTCAAAGGAATGGGCCGTGTACTATTAATGTAGTAGTCCTTTTTTCTTGATGTTTTTTTGTAAAGCAGCGATATACGAACGCAGAAAATGTCGATTGGCGTGTTGTCTAATCAAATAAACAGTCAACGTTTCATCCACATCACCCTCTTTGTTATTTCCTAGCATTTGGATCGAAAGTTGGCGTTAGCAAAGTTTGTCCATGGTCTATATCGGCTACGCATTTAAACAGGCCTATGGTAGCCTTGCACAAATCAGGATGGCACAGAGGTTATTCGAGCAACAGAGGAGAGTTATTTTGGGTAAAGCGCGATTAGAGGCATTTAGCGATGGTGTTCTCGCCGTCATCATTACCATCATGGTGCTGGAGATGAAGGTACCACACGGCGCCGATGCGACCGCACTGCAACCGCTGATTCCCGTATTGCTAAGCTATATTTTAAGCTTCATTTACCTAGCTATTTATTGGAATAATCATCATCACATGCTGCATACCGTGATGCGGATAAGCGGTGGGATACTTTGGGCGAATTTACATCTTTTATTTTGGCTCTCGCTGATCCCATTTGCTACGGGTTGGATGGGTGAAAATCACTTTGCGTCGCTACCCACTGCGCTGTATGGCGTGGTGTTATTAATGGCAGCAATCGCATACTGGGTATTGCAAGATCGAATCATTGCGGATCAAGGTGTGGAATCGTTGTTGAAGCACGCGATCGGTCGCGACCTAAAAGGAAAAATTTCTCCGCTGCTATACGGTTGCGCAATCGTTCTCGCATTCGTCAATCAATGGGCCGCAG
>CANMPU010000123.1 GCA_947499755.1 Betaproteobacteria bacterium
GCGGGTTTGCCGTATTAGATGTGAACTACAGTGGCAGTAGCGGATTCGGACGTGCTTATCGCGAACGGTTAAATGGTAACTGGGGAGTCCTAGATGTGGCTGATTGCATCAATGGCGCGCGATTCCTTGTCGAACAAAGTATGGTCGATGGGCGCCGGCTCGCTATTCGCGGGTCAAGTGCTGGCGGGTATACTGTTTTATGCGCGTTGACATTTCATAATGTGTTTCGCGCTGGCGCAAGTTACTATGGAATTAGTGATCTTGAAGCACTTATTAAGGACACACATAAATTCGAATCGCGTTATACCGATATCCTTATCGGACCTTATCCGCAATGTCGCGATACTTACGTTAAGCGTTCCCCACTACATTCTGCTAATCGCATTTCCTGTCCGGTAATATTTTTCCAAGGCTTAGACGACAAAGTAGTACCGCCGAATCAGGCGGAAGCGATCGTGAAGCAATTGCGCCTAAAGCAGTTGCCTGTTACCTATATTACTTTTGAAGGGGAGGGGCATGGATTTCGTCAAGCGGAAAATATCAAAGCCGCGCTTAAGGCAGAACTTGATTTCTATTCGCGGATATTTGAATTTGATTTGCCGCAAAATGAAACCATTTCCCGATAAAACCGAGTTTTAGTATGTGGTTAAAATATTAAGTTTTAAGAGAGGGGTAATGTATGAAAGTGCGTATTAAATTGGTAGAAGATGTTAGTTTCCTAGCGCAAAGTGAAAGTGGACATTCGATATTGATGGATGGCCCGGTCGATGGCGGTGGTAAAAATATGGGCCCACGACCTATGGAAGCTGTATTGATGGGCACGGGTGGATGTACCGCTTATGACGTGGTGCACATATTACGCAAAAGTCGCCAGCAGATTAGCGATTGCATCATCGAGATCGACGCAGAACGCGCCAACGAAGATCCGAAAGTATTCACCAAAATCCATTTTCATTTTGTGGTCAAAGGAAAACAGTTGCTGCGCGAACACGTTGAACGCGCGATAAATCTCTCTGCAGAAAAGTACTGCTCTGCTTCGATTATGCTGGGAAAAACTGCTGTAATCACCCACGATTTCGAGATCGTGGAAGTTTGATGCGGAGTGCGACTAGCTAAAAAACCCCCCACGCCCTAATTCAGCCACGAGAGCGCGATAGTCGCGCGCTCCCGGGCTATGCGGGGCATAGGAGAGAATATCCTTACCGTATGACGGACTCTCAGCCAGGCTCACATTTTCTACGATACGTGTCTCGCAAATTTCCCCAGGAAAATACTTTTGCAAATGCTCGTAAATTCCGGTAGAAAGTCGGCGTCGTTGATCAAAGCGTGTTACGACAACTCGACGTCGGAATTCTTTGTGGAATGGTTTCTCCAGCACTTTAAGTGCGCTATCCAGTCGACGCGCGCCCTGCATCGATAGAAAGTCTGCTGAAACGGGTAGTAACACACCCTTGGCGGCATTAAGGGCGTTTAGCGACAACACACCCATGGCAGGGCAACAATCTAGTAATACGATATTTTTTTCGTCATTACCCATTTCGATTAAACCTGTTGCCAAGCGCGTCGCGATATTTGCATCTTTTCCGCCGAAGGTCTCAATTTTAGAGAGTTCAGGGTGAGAAGCGATAATGCGTACTCCGCTAGGGGACATTTGTACCAAATCTGCCAGTGGTTTTTCGCCCTTAAAATAAGCAACAATACTGTGTTCCGCTGCCACGTCTTTTTGTCCACAAGACAGTGTTAAGTGTCCCTTTGGATCGAGGTCGATAATTAACGGGTCTTTCCCAAGCTGCGAAAGAACGGCAGCGACATTCAAGCAAGTTGTTGTCTTACCAACGCCATGTTTTTGATTGAAAATCGCTATTATCGGCATATTTTATAAATTTGATGGTTCTTGTAGGGCACATTTCAAACAATTCAATACGGCCCCAATTTTCTGCAAATGACCGTGCTCTGTGGTAACCCACGGCCTGTTTTGCCAAGGCGGGTCATGCCTGACATGTTGTGTATGTCCACATTCCAGGTCGGCGATCCAATGCTTTTCCCGGTCAAGATGAAAGCCTATGGTCCGTCTCTGCATTCTAGGGAGGATGTTTAGAGTTTACTCGTGGAAAAGAGGGGTAATTGCCAGCTTATTTGCAGATTATTCGGTAGGGATCTACCGGGCCTGGCTAAAGCAGAGACCCTAGATAGTAGCGCGACGTGTTTTGTACAGATAATTTATTTATCTATAGTAGGTTCAAACTGCACATCTGTTTTAACCGAGTTGGCGATGAAGCATTCTTCGTGCGCCGTGTGATGCATGGCGTTGAATTCTTCACTACTTGGTTTACGTTCGCCGCTAAATGCAATTTGCGGTTTTAAGGTAACGCGACTTACCCAGTATTTTCCAGCAGCGTTTTTCTCTAGTATTCCCGTTGCTTGGTCGCGATAGCTATCGACGCAATAGCCTTGTTTCGCAGCGATGAAGAGGAAAGACAGCATGTGACATGCTGATAACGACGCGACTAAAGCTTCTTCAGGGTCGACTGCCTCCTTCGAGGAATAGGGCGCGGGTACGATATGTGGCGATGCGGAAGCAGGTAGCGTTACGCCACCATCAAAAGCCCAACTATGAATGCGACTAAAGCGCTTGTCCGCAAACGCGGCGCCTTGCCGATTCCATTCTATGGTCGCTGTAAATTCAGGCATAGTGATTGTCAAATAAACACAGTGACCCCTCCTTAAAACCCTAGGGAAAACAAGATTGCAACTTAAAACAGTTTAGAGCAATTTTTTTTTATCGCGAGGATAACCTGGTTACGCAAATTTTTTAGCAGAGCGAGTGATTTCGCTTCTATTTTTAATTTACCCGGCGTTAATTGATCAGCGTAAATTAAACCTATAGACTTTTTGTTAACGATTATAGGGAATAGCGCGAATCCTGGCGCGTTTATAGTCGTAAAATACCATGAGGGAATATGGGATTTTATTTTATCGGCATTGACGTCCTCAATCAAAATATCCGCGCCTTTTGCTAATGCGACATGAAATACATTAGGCTCGTATTTCAAGTCGAGCTTAAATTGTTTCATGAGTTTTTCTATATCTTCACCAAGTCCAAATTTCGCCTTCAGCGAATTTTTGTTTCGTATCCTTTAGTGCAAGCATCACGCGTGAAAATTTTAGACCGCGATAAATTGTTTCGACCACCATACGTAATAGATCATTCAGCGAATAGTCGTCGATCAAGGTACTGGTCACGTCCTGAATTCCGGCAAGGAGGATGGCATCACATTGTTCGAGATTGAATTCCTCGGGCGACGTCTCTAGTATGGTCGTGTCGGTCGGTAGAGGCAGCGTTTCAAGTACCGTGTCTTCAAGCGCCTGTTCGGTAGCTACAGTTTCGGCAAACACCGCCTCGCTCTGGGTGGTGGAGTTTGCAGTGGTTTTCGCCAGTTTCTCGACCGCATCTTGGCTAATTCCGGACCAGTGACTTACTTTGCCAATCAGTGCGCTACTCTTGGTGTTGATATTTAACACAACCGCTTCGCGCATAAAAGTGGAAAACGCATTTCCGACGGCAGCGCCCATCTGCTTACCGTTCATCGAAAACCCGGTACTGTAATGTTGGGAAAGTTCTTCGAGGCGTGCATTTTTTCCGGCGACGTCGGTACTCGCTGCAATCTCGCGTAAGTCTGCGGCAAGGTTGGCGATGAGTCGTAATCTATCCGCCTCATCTCTAGGTTTAGATATGTTCTCATCACCTAGTGCGCGCATGCTGTCGACGATTTTTTGCGGATAATTCCAAGATTTTGCGATGGCGATCGCCAATGTTTCGTAGCTTACGCCCAGCACGTTAATTGCTGCTGCATCTTCGCTGATACCACGTTGCTCCGCGATTTTAGCGATCTCCAAGGACTCGTCATGAAAATAAAATGTGGCAAGCAATTTGCCAAGGCGCAGGAACATAGCACAAATAAATGCTTCCTCGCTAAATGCCGGTTTTTGCTTTCCAGTGAGCTCTTTCGCAATCAAGCCATTGAGGTACGATGCGTAAATCTCATCTTTGAGTTGATTGGCCTGCGCTTTGTTTTGCAGATGCTCAAATAGCATTAAGGCCGTGGCTATACTGCGTACCGTATCAAACCCAAGAATCACTACCGCTCGAGAAATCGTACTGATATTGCCGAATTGACCAAAACTCGCAGCGTTCGCCACCCGGAGTAATTTATTGGTTAGCGAAAAATCACGCAAAATCGCGCCAGACAAATGATTCACGCTTTCGCTTTCCGCGCCCGCGAGCTGATTAATTGCGCGAATGGCGCCCGATAATGCGGGAAAATCAGATTTGTGACGCATGCGCCGCATGAGAAATTCTATGGTACTTTGCTGATTTCCACCTTGAGCGGGTGTGGGTTCGTCTGCAGGATTTTGATATTCTTTTAATGCTTCGATCATCGTGCGCGCATCCGGATAGCGGTCCTCAGG
>CANMPU010000124.1 GCA_947499755.1 Betaproteobacteria bacterium
CGTTGTCTACGAGAAGAGAGCGCTGCAATAAATAGATATGTAATGTGACTGGTAATAGAACCATGTGATGTTCCACCGCGGATCGGGTGGGGGTTGCCATTCCCACAAGTGCCGGTTTGCGCCAGTGAGTTTGCCAAAGATAGGTTGCTGGCGCGCAATACAGCAGTGAAGTAACGAGATACGGTAAAATGTCGTACATGCAAGCGAGGAGAAGTTTGGGACTAAGCAGTTTACATGAAACATCTGTTAAAGGCATTAAAGGGAACACATGCTTGAAAATTTGACGCAACGCTTTTCCCGCGTTGTAAAAACCTTACGTGGCGCAGCGCGCCTTACGGAATCTAATATCCAAGACGCGCTGCGTGAAGTACGGATGGCGCTATTAGAGGCGGACGTCGCCCTGCCGGTGGTTAAAGATTTTATTGCGCGCATCAAAGAAAGCGCGTTGGGGCAAGAGGTTCTCGGCAGCCTGACGCCAGGTCAAGCTTTGGTAAACGTAGTGCATCGTGAGCTAATCGCTTTGATGGGCGAGCATAACGACGCACTTGATCTGACCACGACGCCTCCGGCGGTCATTCTTATGGCCGGCCTGCAAGGTTCAGGCAAAACAACAACCAGCGGCAAGCTCGCGAAATGGTTGCAGGAGCGCTTGAAGAAAAAAGTGTTGTTGACGAGTTGCGATATTTATCGACCAGCCGCCATTGAACAATTGCAAGTGTTAGCCAAGCAGATCGACACCGATTTTTTTCCTGCTACCACCGGACAATCCCCGCCACAAATTGCCAGCGCGGCGCTGGATTATGCGCGTACGCATTATTTTGACGTACTGATTATCGATACCGCAGGGCGGCTGGCAATTGATGAAGTGATGATGCAGGAAATACAGCAACTGCATTCAACTGTCAGGCCGATTGAAACTTTGTTTGTAGTGGACGCGATGCAAGGACAAGACGCAATCAATACCGCAAAAGGTTTTGCCGATGCCTTACCTCTGACCGGAATTGTGTTGACTAAACTCGACGGCGATGCGCGTGGTGGCGCTGCATTGTCAGTGCGGCAAATCACCGGCAAGCCGATAAAATTTGTTGGTGTCAGTGAGAAACTCAATGGCTTAGAAGCCTTTCATCCCGAGCGTATGGCATCGCGTATTCTGGGCATGGGCGACGTGTTATCCCTTATTGAGGATGCGCAACATGGGGTAGATCACGACGAAGCACAACAACTAGCGAAAAAAGTTAAGTCGGGCAAGGGGTTCGACCTGGAAGATTTTAAATCTCAGATAAAACAAATGAGGAAGATGGGCGGCGTAAGCGCGCTTATGGATAAATTACCCGGGCAACTCGGGCAGATGACACACAACACACAAATGGACGATAAGGCGCTGCTACGGATTGAGGGCATGATTAATTCCATGACGCCGGGGGAACGCGCGCGCCCAGAAATAATTAAGGCAACGCGAAAACGGCGTATTGCCGCTGGAGCCGGCGTTTCCGTTCAAGAAATAAATCGGCTGCTCACGCAGTTTGAGCAAATGCAAAAAATGATGAAAATGGTTAGCAAGGGCGGCATGGGGAAACTCATGCGTGGCATGAAGGGCATGTTCCCTGGTGCGCGTTGATCGCGTGAATGTATGAAAATCGTCTCTGATAGAATCGCTGCCGTACAAGCACCAATTATCCCTGTTGTCGCTGCGCTGATACGAAATAATCCCGGCACGATTTCGCTAGGCCAGGGCGTCGTAAATTACGGTCCGCCCGCAGAAGCGTACGACGCAATCCACCACTTTCAAGACACACAAAGTATCAATAAATACCAGGCTGTGCATGGGCTGCCGGTGTTGATCCAAGCGATCGAACAAAAACTCGCACAAGATAATAATCTTAAAGCAAGTACTGCGAATCGCGTGGTAGTAACGGCAGGAGGGAATATGGCGTTTCTAAATGCCGTACTCGCAATCGCTGATCCGGGAGATGAGATCATTCTTCCAACGCCATATTATTTTAATCAGGAAATGGCGATCGCAATGGTCAATGCTAAAGCGGTGCTCGTACCATGCAGCCCGACTTACCAGCTTGATCTAAGCGCGATTGAGCGCGCGATCACAGCCAAGACTAGAGCGATTGTCACTGTCTCGCCTAATAACCCGACAGGTGCCGTCTATTCCGAGGAGTCGTTACGAGCGGTAAACACGCTTTGTCGCGATAGGGGTATTTATCATATCAGCGACGAAGCCTATGAGTATTTCCTTTACGATGGCGCGCAACATTTTTCACCCGCAAGTATTCCCGCATCAGAGGCTTACACGATTTCACTGTATTCGCTATCCAAGGCCTATGGATTTGCCAGTTGGCGTATTGGCTATATGGTCATCCCGGGCGGATTGTTTGAGGCGGTGTGCAAGATTCAAGACACCAATGTCATCTGCGCAGCCGCAATCTCCCAAGTTGCGGCCACAGCTGCAATAAAACGCGGCATCGACTTCTGCAAACCTAAGATCGCGGCACTAGCAGACGTTCGAGGAAAAGTATTTGATAGTTTGCAAACGCTGAAGCCGCAGTGTGAAATATTTCAAGCCCATGGCGCGTTATATTTTTTTCTCAAGGTGGACACGGCCCTCGACGCAATGACGTTATGCGAAAAATTGATTCGAGAACACGGGGTCGCGGTAATTCCCGGTTCGGCCTTCGGTATTAAAGATCAATGTACTTTGAGGATTTCCTACGGTGCACTGGACCAAGATACGGTGGTTGCAGGGGTAGGTAGGCTGGTTACGGGGTTAAAGGCGATTCTAAGTGCTTGACCTCTATGGTGGTTGTTTTAGCAGACCACGCTGGCAATCGCTAATGTTCCTTGTCAACAAAGGGGAACCCGCGTAAAATCACTACCTTCCGATTTTTAAAAGAGTCCGTTATGGTAGTAGTTCGACTTGCACGTGGCGGTGCCAAAAAACGCCCGTTTTACAACGTTGTAGTGGCTGATTCGCGCAACGCGCGCGATTGCAGGTTTATTGAGCGCATCGGTTTCTATAATCCAGTTGCGCCTGAAGGGCGCGAAGCATGGCGCATCGAATCGGCGCGGTTAACGCATTGGCAGTCTAAGGGCGCGCAGGTAAGCGATACCGTTACGCGGCTAGTCAAACAATTTGCCGAGAAAACCTCTTGATCCCATGGTAGTCATGGGGCGGGTGGTTGCCCCATACGGAGTTGCTGGCTGGATAAAAATCCAAACGTTTACGGAAACGGTAGATAGTCTAATTAGCTACTCAACCTGGTGGCTAGCCAAAGACTCAGCCTGGATAGAGAGAAAAGTACTGGAGGTAAAAGTGCACGGTAACGTGCTGGTGGCGCGGTTGCAAGATTGTACCGATCGCGACCAAGCGTTTAGCTTCAGAGGCCACGAGATTGCGGTACCACGCAGTGAGTTGCCAAAGAATCAGGAAGGTGAGTTTTACTGGATCGATTTGGTTGGACTCAAGGTAATCGATGGCCAAAACCGTGAGCTAGGGGTTGTCGAAGGCGTATTGGAAACCGGTGCCAACGACGTACTCGAAGTAAAGGGTGAAAAGGAGATCCTGATCCCCTACGTGAACGACGTGATCATTGATGTGAATCTAAAAAAGCGCCACATTGTAGTGAATTGGGATAGCGACTACTAAATAAGGTGGTCCCCTAAGATGCAATTCGATGTTGTAACTTTGTTTCCTGAGATGTTTAGCGCGATTACCGACTCAGGGATTACTGCACGAGCGCGGGAAAAAGAGCAATATCAAATTACGTTTTGGAATCCTCGTGATTTTACCGAGGACCAGCGGCGCACGGTGGACGATCGGCCTTATGGCGGCGGCCCTGGGATGGTAATGTTGGTTGAGCCTTTGGAGCGCGCGATCAACGCGGCAAAACTTCGGCAACAGGAGCAAGGCGTTGCCAAACCGCGAGTAATTTATCTGACGCCCCAAGGTAGAGTGTTAGATCACACTGTCGTCACGCAGCTGGCTGGTGAAGCTGGGGTAGTTTTGGTAACGGGGCGTTACGAAGGCGTGGACGAAAGATTAATAGCCCGCGTGGTAGACGAGGAAATATCCATCGGTGATTACGTGTTGTCTGGCGGCGAATTAGCAGCGATGGTAGTTATAGATAGTGTGGTACGG
This sequence comes from Betaproteobacteria bacterium, assembly GCA_947499755.1. Classification (GTDB taxonomy): domain Bacteria; phylum Pseudomonadota; class Gammaproteobacteria; order Burkholderiales; family CANMPU01; genus CANMPU01. The sequence continues at coordinate 4,148 of CANMPU010000124.1, forward strand.
CAATTGCCGGATGTACTTGGTGATCCGGAGTCAGCAGCGCAGGATTCGTTTGCGAATGGCTTGCTAGATTACCCGCACTATACTAGGCCGGAAAACGACCGCGGCCAAGAAGTGCCGAAAGTGTTGCTCTCGGGCAATCATGCCGAGATTAACCGATGGCGCTTGAAGCAAGCGCTAGGTAGAACCTGGTTGCGCCGCCCGAAAATACTAGAGCAGCGCACATTATCAAAAGAAGAGAAAACGCTTCTTGAAGAATTTAAACGAGAG
>CANMPU010000125.1 GCA_947499755.1 Betaproteobacteria bacterium
GGTAACCCGGGTCCAGATGCGGCAGATGCGCTTGCCTGTGCCATTTGTCACGCGCATGGCGGCTTGGGGTTGGGTAATCATAGGGGCTACCGCGTTAAACGCGGTCGATTGGTATGATAGGGCGTATAAAAGGGGTATTGATTGAAAAACGCCCCCCTCTCGTATTAATCGACGTTCACGGCATTGGGTACGAAATTAATGTACCGATGACCACATTTTATAATTTACCGACCATCGGTGAAGAAATCTCCCTCTATACACAGTTTGTGGTACGTGAAGACGCTCAGCTCTTATTCGGTTTTGGTAGTGAACAAGAGCGTCACGTGTTTAGACAGCTACTGAAAATCTCTGGCGTTGGGGCACGAACGGCACTCACCTTACTTAGCGGTTTGAGCGTAGGCGATTTGCAGCGCGCAATCGCAGACCAAGATAGCGGTCGCCTGGTAAAAATTCCGGGCATTGGAAAAAAAACTGCCGAACGTTTGTTATTGGAATTACGCGATAAAATCGATGTCCGCGCAACAGCTAGCGACGGAACGGCGATAAGCAGGGATGAAGGCAATGACGCGCTCAATACCCTACTCGCTTTGGGCTATAATGAGCGCGAAGCAAACTGGGCAATAAAACAGCTACCAGACAATTTGCAATTGGCTGACCACATTAAGCAGGCGTTAAAATTATTATCGAAGGCATGACCGTGTTACATCGATTTCGATGATCGAAACTGACCGTATCATTAACGCTGTTCCAATTTCCACGCAGGAAGAAGCGCTGGAAAAATCATTACGTCCGAGAATCCTCGACGAGTACGTAGGTCAAGACAAGATTCGCCATCAACTCAATATATTCATTCAAGCGGCGCGTGCACGTAAAGAAGCCCTAGATCATGTATTGCTCTTTGGGCCACCAGGTTTGGGGAAAACGACCCTCGCGCACATCATTGCCAAAGAAATGTCGGTCAATCTAAGACACACCTCGGGTCCAGTGTTGGAGCGCGCCGGAGATCTCGCCGCGTTGCTAACGAATCTTGAACCCAATGATGTGTTATTCATTGATGAAATTCACCGCTTGAGTCCAGTCGTTGAAGAGATACTCTATCCGGCGCTGGAAGATTACCAGCTCGACATCATGATTGGAGAGGGGCCAGCGGCGCGCTCGGTGAAATTGGACTTACCTCAATTCACTTTAATCGGCGCGACCACCCGCGCTGGCATGTTAACCAATCCATTGCGCGATCGGTTTGGAATAGTTGCGCGATTAGAATTTTATACGGTGGACGAATTGACTAAAATCGTTGCGCGCTCTGCACGTTTGTTGAATATGGATGTTTCCCAGGAGGGGGCATTTGAAATCGCGAGCCGCTCTCGTGGCACGCCGCGTATTTCGAACCGGCTACTGCGGCGCGTCCGCGATTTCGCGGAGGTGAAGTTACACGAAGTCGTCAACCGTGAAGTTGCGGATGCCGCGTTACTGATGCTCGACGTCGATGCGGTTGGATTAGACATGATGGATAGAAAATTCCTCCTAGTGTTAATCGAGAAATTTAGCGGTGGCCCAGTCGGGGTCGATACGCTCGCGGCAGCGATCGGCGAAGAGCGCGATACGATTGAGGATGTTTTGGAGCCTTATTTGATTCAACAAGGGTATTTGAAGCGCACGCCGCGCGGGCGCGTGGCCACGGTATCTGCGTATCAACACTTCGGTGTCAACTTACCGAAGTCAGCACTAAACGGCGATTTGTGGGACGAAAAAACGGCCGTAAGCTGAGCGGTTAAACACATTTGTTATAGGCAGTTAAGATTTAATCCTGAAACGCATGATGTGCGTTTAAAAGAACTAAGCTATTCGCTACGCCGAGTTTCGCGCAACGCTACATTAACTGGAAAAAGTCACTATGCAGGTAGCACAAGATTTATCTTTCATCAGTTTGATCAGCCACGCGAGTGTGCTGGTGCAGCTCGTTCTGGCGTTATTGCTAGTCGTTTCCTTGCTGTCGTGGTGGGTTATCTTCCAGAAGATATTCACCATCAAGCTGGAAATACAACAAACGGAGGCGTTCGAAAAGGATTTCTGGAGTGGCGCGAATCTAAATGAATTGTATCAAAGTGCGGCAAACGCTAGACGCGACTCAGGAACGCTAGAGAAAATCTTTGAAGCAGGGTTTCGTGAATACGCTAAGCTGAAAAAACAATCGGGTATTGATAGTAACTCCATCATGGAAAGCACGCGCCGCGCGATGCGTGCAGCCTACCAACGAAATATCGATAAGGTGGAATCACATTTATCTTATCTTGCGACGATTGGATCGGTGAGCCCGTATGTTGGCTTGTTCGGAACTGTGTGGGGGATCATGAATGCCTTTCGCGCACTCTCGAATGTGTCGCAGGCGACCATTGCACACGTCGCACCCGGAATTGCTGAGGCATTAGTCGCAACGGCGATGGGCTTGTTCGCCGCAATCCCTGCGGTCATCGCATATAACCATTTCTCTCACGACATCAATCGTCTGGCTACGAGCTTCGAGAGTTTTATGGAAGAATTTTCTAATGTACTGCAGCGCCAATCCGGCTCAAATTAGGCGAGCAACGCCGCGGTTGCGATGCTGATCCAACGCCGCGCCGCGCGCCGTTTGATAAATGAGATCAATGTTGTTCCCTATATTGATGTCATGCTGGTTTTGCTAGTGATTTTTATGATTACGGCACCGCTTATCAATCCTGGACAAATCGACTTACCGCAAATCGGCAAATCGTTTGTGCCACCGGTTGCGCCATTGGAAGTGGGGATACGCGCCGACCAAACCTTGTTATTACGCGATCGCGCAAATTCTGGCGTCGAGCAAACAGTAACGCGTGAACAGTTAGTCGCGGCGATTAAACTTAAGCAGGAAAAAAATCCACAACAATCCGTCGTCATCGCCGGTGATAAAAGCGTACGCTATGAAGTTGTCCTGGACGTCATGAACGTATTGCAAGAAAACAACGTGCAAAAAATTGGGTTATTGGCAAAACCAAAGACCAAATGAGGGCTCTGGCACGAGAGCAGGATAAACTCCTATCCGGCGTACTAGCGTTTGCAGTTCATGTCCTATTCGTCGCATTTTTGATATTTAGCTTGCGCTGGCAAAGCAAGCAGCCCGACACCATGGAAGTTCAATTGTGGAACGCTTTACCGACCCCCAAAGAAGTGATTGAGGTTAAACCCAAGCCGATAGAACACGAACAAGTGGAGCCCACTGCGATAGAAGAACCTGTGCCTGAACCTAGCAAAGAAATCCAAAAACCAGATATTCTCATTAAAGAAAAGATTGAAAAAGATTACAAGAAAGAAGAGCTTTTAAAGAAGGAAAAGATAAAACGCGAGCAAGAAAAGTCGCGACTAGAAGAGCTGAAGCACGCCAAGGAGAAAGAAGAGTTAGAGGCGGCACAAAGACAACAAGATGACGTGCGACGCCAACAGCAAGAGCAGGCTATGGCCGCGCAAACACAAATACGCAGTGAGTATGTGACGCGTATTCAAGGTAAGATACGCCGCCTTGTAGTGTTGCCCCCGGATATTGCTGGGAACCCACAAGCGGAATTCGATGTCGTACTGTTGCCAGGCGGTGAGGTTTTATCCGTCAAGCTCAAGAAGAGCAGTGGCTACGCGGCCTATGATGATGCTGTAGAGCGCGCGATTTATAAAGCGCAGCCATTACCACTGCCACCGGATCCAACCTTATTCCCAAGCTTTCGGGAATTGCATCTAAAATTTCGTCCGGAAAATTAGACTTGGTTTTCGCGCTATAATATTTCACTAATGAGAGCGCTATTTACAAAATATACTAATTATTTTTCTGCGGTAATTCGCGGTTGTACCGTGCTTGGTTTTAGCGTGCTGCTGTGCGTAATGAATTTACCCTATGCACATGCAGGACTAGAAATAGAGATTGTCGGCGCAGGCGAAACCAAACTACCGATTGCAATTGTACCGTTTGCCTCAGAAAATATCCTTGCGCAAAGCCTCTCCGCTATCGTGGCGGCGGATCTGTGGCACAGTGGGCTTTTTCGTCTCGTCGATAGCAGGGGTGTCTCTCCTTTACCTTCAGAACCTAGTCAGGTGCGGTATGCAGACTGGAGCGCTCGCGGTGTGGAAGCGTTAGTTATCGGCGCGGTTGAACAAAAGGAAGACGGTCGCGTGGAAGTACGCTTTCGTCTGTTAGATGTGGTCAAGCAAACTACGCTTGCCGGCCTTTCCTATACGATTACGCCTGCACAGTTGCGTATTACCGCACATAAAATTGCCGATGTCGTTTATGAAAAATTAACGGGTGGGGTTGGCGTGTTTAGTACCAAGATTAGTTATATTGTTAAGCAGGGTAAACACTTCGAACTTCTAGTCGCCGATGCGGACGGAAATGGCGCGCA
>CANMPU010000126.1 GCA_947499755.1 Betaproteobacteria bacterium
GAACGCAGGATGACAAGATCGTCGAGCTCTAAATTTTTAACCGATATCGTCCCTTTGACGAGGTCATCAAAACTCACCTCACCAGACAATGGATTTTTAAAACGGATGACTGGTTTTATATTCGCGGGTGGCACCGATTTTGTGTCGCGCCAACGACCATCGTAGCGCGGTTTCTCGCTACGTTTGCGCTGTTCCTCACGCATGGATTCGAGCTCGTCCTTGCTCGCATAACAATAGTAGGCATTACCGGTCGCAATAAGTTGTTGCGCATATTCACGGTAACGATCTAATCGTTGCATTTGATAGAACGGTCCCTCGTCCCAATCAATGCCTAGCCAAGTTAATCCATCTAAAATCGCCTGTCGGGATTCCTGGGTCGAACGTTCCAGGTCGGTGTCTTCAATGCGAAGAATAAATTTTCCACCGTGTTTACGCGTAAACGCCCAGGAAAAGAGCGCGGTACGCGCACCGCCGATATGTAAATACCCTGTGGGACTAGGTGCAAAACGTGTACGAACTTCCATAATGTTTTAAGTAGAAAAGGTGGGCTATTTTAAATTAAACACAGAGGGTGCGCAGTGTTTTTTCCGATACCGGTATTAATTGACCCGGCTGAGCAAACTATGTTTCAATTAATTGCCTTCTAGGTGGTTAGCTCAGCGGTAGACACTCCCTTCACACGACAGGGGTCGCTGGTTTGAACCCAGAATCGCCCACCATCTTTCGACACCGATTACCTTTTCAGTGCGGCGACAATACTAGTTAATAACAGTCGAATACCGTCTTTTGGAGTCTCATTATGACCGAACTCAGTCAATCTATTCTGGTTGCAATTGGCGATCACGAACATTATCTACTGCCTAGGCTTGCCAATCGCCACGGCCTAATTGCCGGCGCCACGGGGACCGGGAAGACGGTGACGCTGCAAACTATTGCCGAGCAATTCAGCCGCATCGGTGTCCCTGTATTTATGGCAGATGTGAAAGGAGATTTGTCAGGGATCGGCCTACCCGGTAGCGAAAAACCAAAGATCATGGAGCGCATTAAGCAACTCGGCTTAAGTGATTTCAAATTTTGCGCCTGTCCCACCGTGTTTTGGGATGTATTTGGCGAACACGGGCATCCTGTTCGTACCACGGTCTCAGACATGGGACCATTACTATTTGGTCGTTTACTCAATCTCAATGAAACCCAGTGTGGCGTGCTGACGCTGGTCTTCAAAATTGCCGATGACAATGGCTGGCTTCTTTTGGATTTAAAAGATCTTCGTTCCATGTTAAATCACGTCGGGGAAAATGCGGCGACATTTAAAACGCAATACGGAAATATCTCAGCTGCAAGTATCGGCACGATACAAAGGGGGTTAGTCGAACTAGAACAACAAGCAGGCGACAGATTTTTCGGTGAACCTGCGTTAGATCTTGAGGATCTTCTGCAGACTAACCATGAAGGTCAAGGGATCATCAATATTCTAGCTGCCGATAAACTATTACTATCTCCGAAGACCTATGCAACCTTTTTGCTATGGCTACTCTCCGAACTCTTCGAACGACTGCCAGAGGTTGGCGATCTCGAAAAACCCAAGCTGGTGTTTTTTTTCGATGAGGCGCATTTGCTTTTTACAGATGCGCCGAAAGTGCTGACCGAAAAAGTTGAACAGTTGGTACGGTTAATCCGTTCTAAAGGCGTGGGTATCTATTTTGTAACCCAAAATCCCATAGACATTCCTGAGACTGTCCTAGGGCAATTAGGAAATCGCGTGCAACATGCACTACGTGCGTTTACGCCACACGATCAAAAGGCGGTGAAATCTGCCGCGCAAACTTTCCGCACAAATCCAAAATTTGATGTAGAAACGATCATCACCCAGCTTGCTGTAGGCGAAGCTCTCGTATCATTTCTTGACGACAAAGGCGTACCGGGTATTGTAGATCGCGCCCTAGTATGCCCCCCGCGCAGTCAACTGGGGCCGATCACGACGGACCAAAGACAGGCGCTAATTAAACAATCAGTACTTTACGGTCATTACGAAAAAGTAATTGATCGAGAATCCGCGTTTGAGAAACTAAAATCACGCGCCGAGCAAGTGTTACGTGACGCTCCCGCAGTACAGACGCCGACACCGAACCCACGCGGCCGCGAACCCGAAAGCATGGCGATGACCGTAACAAAAAGCGTATTACGCGCGGCAGGGTCACAAGTCGGACGACAAATCGTGCGTGGGATATTGGGCTCGTTGTTGGGCGGTCGGCGCTAGCACTACTGAGTTTGGACCTTGAACCCCAGTCACTGGTGGGCGCGCAGCTAGTCAACAAATAGTTATCCTATTTCCAGCGTTCTCGGCGCGCAGAACCTACAACTAGGCTAATTCAACGCTTCCTCTATCGGCAATTCGGATTGCTGTGGTGCAGGTGGCCGTGAGGTTTCGACAAGAGCGCCAAGTTCTTCTAAAGAAGGTAATTCATTCAAAGATTTTAGACCAAGGTCATCTAGAAACTCCCGCGTCGTTGCATAAAGTATTGGGCGGCCAGGTACTTCACGATGCCCCACGCCCTCTATCCATCCTCGGGTTTCTAACGCTTTAATTATGTTGCTTGAAACGGTAACGCCGCGTATGTTTTCGATATCGCCACGCGTGACGGGTTGCCGATAAGCAATAATTGATAGTGTTTCCATAACTGCTCTTGAATAGCGCGGTGGTTTTTGTGGGTTGAGCCGCTCAATAAACTTCCGATATTCCGGTTTTGATTGAAAACGCCAGCCGCTCGCGACACTGACCAATTCGATACCGCGACCTTCCCAGTCGGAGCGCAACTCTTCCAGCGCACCGCGTATTTGATCCAGCGCTACGTCTTCCTCAAATAATTTTTTCAGCTCTGTCAGCGGCAAAGATTCCTGCGACGTAAACAACGCCGCTTCTATGACGCACTTTATTTGCTGCAAATCAGTCGGCGATGATTCCATGATGAAGTTTCACGTAGATTGGAGAGAAAGCAGCTTGTTGCGTAATGTCAACCAAACTTTCTCGCGTTAGCTCTAGTAAGGCGAGAAAGGTAACAACGAGTTCGGCGACCCCGCCAGCGATATTAAACAATCCAGTAAATTCGACAAACGAATTATCCTGCAAGCGCCGCAGGATCAGAGTCATATATTCCCGAACCGACAACTGATCACGGGTCACGCGATGATGTCGCACTAGCTTGGCGCGTTCAATCAGACCTAGCCAAGCCTGGCGTAAATCTTCCGCGTCGACGTGAGGTAGTTGCGCCGCCGTTACGTGTTCTATAAGAACTTGGGCGATCTCAAAATCTCGACCCAACTGCGGCAACTCGTCCAACTTTTGCGCCGCAAGTTTGATCTGTTCGTATTCAAGTAAGCGTCGCACGAGTTCCGCTCTTGGATCAGATTCATCGTCGATGGCTTGTGAAGGTCTGGGTAACAACATCCGAGACTTAATTTCGATCAACAGCGCGGCCATTAATAAATACTCCGCTGCCAATTCCAACCGATTGGCACGCATTTGATCAATGTATACCAAGTATTGACGCGTTAGATCCGCCATAGGAATATCCAGCACATCGAGGTTATGCTTGCGGATAAGGTAAAGCAGGAGATCTAAAGGGCCTTCGAACGCAACCAAATAAACTTCTAGCGCGTCTGGGGGAATGTATAAATCGTGTGGGAGCGCGTGAACCGGCTCACCATAAATTTTTGCCAAGACATCGGGCGACGCGAGCGTATTCATAATATTTACGTTAAATTATTTTTCTATTTTACCGGATTACGGCGCACAAATGGTTTTTGCTCGGATCGATTGTTCCTAGTATTTTTGTTGACAAGCGAGCGTTTTCGCGGCTCGCCTTGCTCCGCCATTGCAAAGCGACGCGGCTGCGATTTCTGCACAGGCGGCGCTTCAACGAGCGGCATATCAAATGCTTTCATCAGTTGCCCTACCGCGATTGCATCTAGTTCTTGCCAGCGCCCTTTTCGTAAATTGTGGGGCAATTGCAACGGCCCGAAACGAATGCGCATGAGACGGCTCACGGTAAGTTTTATTTCTTCAAACATGCGACGCACGATTCTGTTCTTGCCTTCCTTAACGATAATCTGGTACCAGTGATTTGAGCCAACGCCGCCGCCTTCAGTGATAGATTCGAAGCGCGTCAAACCGTCACTGAGCCTTATGCCGGAACAAAGTAGTTGCATCTGCTCTGGTGACAGTTGACCTAATATACGTACTTGATATTCACGCTCGATTTGATAACGCGGATGCGCAAAACGGTTAGCAAAATCGCCAGACGTTGTGAATATCAGTAATCCACAAGTGTTGTAGTCTAACCGGCCAATGGAGAGCCACTTTCCGCGGCTTAGCTCTGG
>CANMPU010000127.1 GCA_947499755.1 Betaproteobacteria bacterium
GGAAGAATTAAACCAAATGCTGAGAAACGCCGAGTTTGAACGAGTAGACTATTTTAATCTGCTAGCCGGAGTCGTCGCGTTGCACAAAGCCTATAAATACTAAAGCAATTAACTGTCGCGCAAAAAAATGGTTCCCGAGAAATTCCTAACCCGTTTCGTTTCCAGTGCGATAAATCACGTATTGCGGCAAAATGCGTGGTCGTTCGCGTCGTTAAAAATGCATTGCGGAAAAAATATCAGGTTTTGTATTCCATTGCAGGAATTGAATTTTCTTATTCTGGAAAACGGTGAACTGACTGCCGACGTTAGCACCGGCGAACTAAGTGCAATGATCTATGTTACCGGCGCGCAGCTACCACGCTTACTCTTAGGCGACACGACGGTGTGGAGGGAAATTGAAACCAGAGGAGAGCTTGAGCTGAGCACGATATTAATTTCCATATTTGAAGGTCTACGCTGGGACATCGAAGACGACTTGTCGCACTATGTTGGAGACATCCCCGCACGCTTCTTGGTGAACGGCGTCACGAAATTTTCAGCTACCGCTAGGCAGGCGGCACTTAACGTGGGGCGTGCACTGTCGGAGTATTGGGTAGAGGAACAAGCGTTTTTAGTCAAAACCGGCCAGGTCGAGCAATTCGCCGTCGCAGTTGCGTCACTAGCCCGCGCTGCAAATGACTTCGAAGTGCGTTTTGCAAAGGCAGCTAATCGCGTTAAGGTAGATCGTCGCTGACTCTATTCAGAAACCATTTAACAACCGCCTCAAGTCATTTAACCCTTATGCACCTAATCCGCTTCTTTAAGATTGTCTATGTATGTTTTCGCTTTGGGCTGGAAGAGTTCATTTTGGGGCATAGACGGGTAAGTACTTTACGGCTGATCGTACGGTGGGCCTTATTTTGGCGTCCGCTACGTTTGCCTCGCGGGGCGCGCCTGAGAATCGCGTTAGAACAACTGGGACCGATATTTGTAAAATTCGGGCAGGTGTTGTCGACACGACGCGACATTCTTCCCGCAGACGTCGCAGATGAACTTTCTAAATTGCAGGACCAGGTTCCGCCATTCTCTAGCGCCGTTGTGTTAGAAACGCTGGGCCGAGTTTATGGCAAACCAGCAGAACAGATATTCAAGGAATTTGATCCGATCCCCATCGCTAGCGCCTCGGTAGCACAGGTACATTTCGCCACGCTTTGGGATGGGCGTGAGGCGGCCGTAAAGATCTTACGCCCGGAGATCAAGATGGTCATAGGCAAAGATGTCGCGCTTATGAAAATGGGTGCAGGGCTCATAGAACGACTTTGGTCGCAAGGCCGTCGCCTCAAATTACGCGAAATCGTCGCTGAATTTGAGAAGCACCTGCAACACGAGCAAGATTTGATGCGTGAGGCGGCGAACGCAAGTCAATTACGACGCAATTTTGTGGACTCTTCGCTACTCAGGGTGCCGGAAGTGTATTGGGATTATTGTGTCACCGAGGTCATGGTGATGCAGAGGATGAAAGGTACCTCGATCAGCAAAACTAAATTGCTGCGAGAACAGGGAATTGACGTACCAAAGCTCGCGAAAGCCGGAGTGGAGATATTTTTTACACAAGTATTTCGCGATGGTTTCTTTCACGCGGATATGCACCCCGGGAATATATTTGTCGACGCAGACGGAAAATATATTGCGCTCGATTTTGGCATTATGGGGACCTTGACTGACGCAGATAAAAATTATTTAGCGCAAAATTTCCTCGCGTTTTTTCGACGTGATTATCGTCGCGTTGCGCAAGCCCATATTGACGCACGCTGGGTGCATAAGGATATTCGCATTGACGAATTTGAGGCGGCGATCCGCGCAGTCTCGGAGCCGATATTTGATAGGCCGTTAAAAGATATTTCGTTTGGTCGGGTGTTACTGCAATTGTTCCAAGCCTCGCGAGAGTTCAATATCGATATTCAGCCGCAGTTAGTGCTATTGCAGAAAACCTTACTGAATGTTGAGGGTTTGGGCCGAGAGCTCGATCCGGAGTTGGACCTATGGAAAACCGCGAAACCCTATTTAGAACGCTGGATGTCGGAGCAAGTTGGATTGCTCGGCTTATTCCGCAGGCTGAAAGACGAGTTGCCACAGTGGACGACGGCTATCCCAGAAATACCCCGTTTAGTTCATCAGATGCTGAGCGAAGATTCTAGCGATAGAGTAAAAAATGTTATTGACCAACTATTAATTGAAAAAAAGCGCCAAACTAAATTGCTCGCTCTAGGGTTATTTTTTATTGCGGCTGTGACGGCGCTTTACGCATACACGGTGATTGCCTAAGTTTAACCTGCAGCATATTAATCCCTTTTAATTCGTCGCGTATCGGCCCCATTCGTGGGTCACCTGACATTTCCTTCTTTGTCTCTAAAACGTAATAAAACCGTAAACGAATTGTCATGCTCATGTTACAGAATTGCCACGTATTGATTTTGGTGTACAATTTTTTAAATTTTTATTGGGAGACGTGAAATGACATTGGTAAAGACACATGGTAAGCCATCGACGTGGAAAAAATGCGTGCTGACAGCGATGGTATCTGCGCTTTTTGTTACAGTTGCGCCGGCATATGCGGCAGCGAATACTGCAGAAAAGCTATTGGAAATATTAAAAGCAAAGAAAATCATTAGTGCTGGGGAATATGAGTCCTTGGCAACTGAAATCGCCGAAGAAAAAGCGATAGATAAAGACGAGAGAAGAAAGGCGAAGATGAAAGAAGCTCTCGCCGACGAAGCCAAGGAAAAACAAAAAGAAGCTGCTAAAACAGAACTTAAGGCCAAGTTCAAAGATGGTATTACTTGGGAATCCGCAGATAAAAGTCATGCTCTGTCTCTGAACGGCCGCATCCAGTTGGATTATCGAACCTTTGACGGCGCCGATGCGTTGGTCGCCGACACCTTCGATGTACGACGCGCTTATCTCACCGCCAAGGGCAAGTTTTATGACTACTATACGTTTGACGTCACCGGCGACTTCGGGAGTACTAGTGGGGTTCCTACCGCTCTTGCTTTAGACGTTGCTTTCTTGAATATTGCTTGGTGGAAACAAGCAGAGTTTCGCTTTGGCCAGTTCAAAATGCCGTTTAGCTTAGAAGAGCAAACTAGTTCGCGTTTTATCGATTTTCAAGAGCGTTCCATGGGTAACGTTCTCGTGCCCGCTAAAGAGCGCGGTATTATGCTGCACGGCGAGCCTTTCAAGGGTGTGAATTATGGTTTGGCCTTATCCGCTGGCCAAGGTAAAAACACCAACGACGTCAACAATGTGGTCGATAGTAATGACGTCATCGGGCGCGTCGCGGTCAACTTTGCAGAAATGTTCGACCAAAAAGACGCGGTCTATCATTTAGGCGCCGCGTTTTCTGACGGAACGCGAGCGGTCTCTGCGCCGGCTACGGGCCGTACCGAAGGCCGTGGCATCAACTTCTTTACCGCTGCAGCGTTTACGGGTTTGGGTACTGCCGCCGAGCTGGACCGTTCGCGTGAAGGTTTTGAGGCTGCAGTTGCGTATGGCCCCATCAAGTTTCAGACAGAATACCTGAGTGATAATTTTGAGGGCACGAGCGCAGCAGGTATTGCTTTTGACCGCAGTACTGACGTTTATTATGCTAGCCTAGGCTGGCTGATTACCGGGGAAAAATACGCCGACGCCTATAAAGGCGGCAAATTCGATCGAATCAGGCCTAAGGAGAATTTTTCTCCTTCAGGCGGTAGCTGGGGGGCATGGGAGCTAGGCTTGCGCTACACCAACTGGGATGCCTCTGACTACAAGGGGACAAATCCGGTAGGCACTGGCGTGCTCGCGGCGGGGACCACCAACGAAGCGAAGGCCTGGACCTTGGGTTTGAAATGGATGCCTAATTCCAATACTCGCTTGATGCTAAATTACATCATGACCGATTTCGCCACACCGGTAACAGTGACCCCTGCAGCCGGTGCGGGATCAGCAGCGATAACAAACGATGAAGGCGCCTGGACGTTCCGCGCGCAGTTCGATTTCTAGAAGTAATTCGTAACCCGAGCAGTACGGCTGCCTCAGTGAATTTCGAGGCGGCCCTATTCGCGTCTAAATTGCGCGTTTTTGCGGTTATTCCTTTTATCCTGACCGACTAGCACTTTTGTTAAAATAAGCCACTTTTGTTTCGTGGCTTAGCGATGGCCTTACTCAAAATTCAAGATGTGACTCGCAGCTTTGGCGATTTCGCTGCCGTCGATCATCTCAGCCTCGATATCGAGGCGGGTGAGTTTTTCACTTTGCTGGGACCATCCGGTTGTGGTAAGACCACGCTGTTACGTATGATCGCCGGATTCGATTTACCGAATGGCGGCGATATTCTACTCGACGGTAATAG
>CANMPU010000128.1 GCA_947499755.1 Betaproteobacteria bacterium
GATATGCACTTGTATTTGTTTGGGGCGCGTGATGCGGTCGCGGCGTGACGCTGCCCACGCGCTTCGACTTTCACCGTCGGGCGTTTTGAAATTTGGGGCGTAAAAGCCAAGATAGGCAGCAACGTCTTTGTTTCACCATGCCTGTGCCCAGGCATGCGCGGCTTTTAGAGCTTGGGTCCGTACGGCGTCCGTATTGCGGCTAGATGCAATTGGTGCGGCAGTCGCGGCAGGGGCCACCGGTCTAACTGTGGGACGTGGTAATGTTTCTGGCTTGATTGGCTCCAGTGCGGCCTTTGGCTCCGCTCGCGCAACAATCATTGGTCGCTGCGCGGGTGCCTCCTGGGAAAAAAGCTCTTTCACCAGAGAAAGTTTTGTTTGCGCGGCAGAATTTTTCTTGTCCAACTGCAACGCCTTGTCATACGCCTGACTGGCAAGCCGGGCATAAACATCGCCAAGATTTTCCTGAGCGATGGCGTAACTCGGATGGGTGCGAATCGCGGTCTCCAGGGCGACGAGCGCTTTATCGTATTGTCCTTGTGATGCATACAACACGGCAAGATTGTTATGTGGTTCGGGTAAATCCGGATAATCTCTCGTGAGTTGGACAAAGGTCTCTATTGCTTCACTGGGCTTATTTTGCTCCGTTTGTATCAAGCCTTTTAGGAAGCGGCCTTTCGCGTCTTTGGGGTGGGTACTTAAGTAAGCGTCAACGGTCGTGAGGGCTTTGTCGTAATCGCGCGCCCGGAATAGTTTCGTGCTATCTTCCAGTGAATCCGCATGGGACACGAAGGGCGTAAAAAGTAGCGCGGCAATGAATATGAATCGAATGACGTTGACGATGTTTGTTCCCTTCATTGTGTTATACTTTTTGCCACAATTTGATTGCGCGTTACCCGAGCTAAATTTTTGAAATGCCCAGCGAATTCTATCAGGAAGCTCGGCAACTCCACAATCACCCACAGTATGATATCAAGCTCTATAGCGGGCCCTAGCGGCCTAGTCAAAACCCGGTTTGCACCAAGCCCTACTGGTTTGCTCCACTTTGGCAACGTTCGTACGGCTTTGTTTAATGCTTTGTTGGCTGCGCAAACTAAGGGCATATTTCTCCTGCGCATTGAGGATACAGACTTTGAGCGTAGTCGAGAGGAATATATTCAGGCGCTACAACACGATTTAGATTGGCTAGGTTTAAATTGGCAGGAGGGAGATGGCATCGGCGGTGCTGCCGCACCCTATCGGCAAAGCCAACGTAACGCCGACTACGATAAGTACCTACAACGACTTTACGAGCAACAACGCGCTTACCCCTGTTTCTGTAGCATGATAGAACTTGAGGTTTCGAGAAAAACACAAGCTGCCGCGGGAAAGCCGCCGCGCTACGGCGGCAAATGCGCGCATTTGTCACCAGCAGAAAGCGCAAAAAAGCTGGCGGACGGTTTGGCGAATTCTATACGTTTTCGCATGCCTAAAAACACGGTGATCGAATTTGACGATATGGTACGCGGTCCGCAAAAATTTTCTGCGGATGACATTGGAGATTTCATTATTAAGCGCTCCGATGGCAGTTATTCATTTTTCTTCGTAAATGCAATCGATGATGCGCTAATGGAAGTGAGTCACGTGTTGCGTGGCGAGGATCACCTTACCAACACGCCGCGTCAACTCGCATTATTAGATGCGCTCAATTTTGCCAAGCCACGCTACGGCCATATTTCGCTTATCGTGGATAACCACGGTGCACCATTATCGAAACGCAGCGGAAGTATGTCGATGCAGGAGCTGCGCGAGATGGGTTATTTTCCTGCGGCGATTAATAACTATTTAGTTCGCCTAGGCCATCACATAGTCGACGCAGAGCTGCTTGATGCGCAAGCGATGCGTAAAGTGTTTTCGCTAGCGCATCTTGGAAGAGCCCCCGCGCGTTTTGATAAAGCGCAATTAGATTATTGGCAATCGCAGGCGGTGCACCACGCTGATCTAGAGTCGTTAAATCTTTGGATTGCGGACGCGATACGTGATATTGTCCCGCAAGATGAGTCAACAGCGTTCGCTACCGCAATTCGCGATAATATTACCTTTCCCCATGAAGCGCGTTTTTGGGCAGAGGTAATTTACTCGAACTCTCCGCCGATATCGGCCCAGGCGAAGGCGGTCATCGAAAATACCCCGCCTGATTTTTTCCGCAAAGCGGCTGATGTATTGGCTGCTGATATCGAATTTGACGCGTTTGTAAAATTGGTAAAAGCGACAACGGGCGCGAGCGGCCAGAAATTTTTCCATCCGCTACGCGCCGCCTTGACCGGGCAACTGTTCGGGCCGGAACTAGCGCGCGTGTTCCCGTTGATCGGTTTTAAGCGCGCGCACTCTCGTATTACGCAACATCTTTTATCCACGGAAATCGATTAGTCCTCGAATCCACAACTCGCAATTGACGAGCGCACACGCATGCTCAAAATATACAACTCCCTAAGCAGAAGCAAACAAGAATTTATTCCCATAGAACCCGGCAAAGTGCGCATGTATGTATGCGGCATGACGGTATACGACTATTGTCACCTAGGCCACGGCAGAGTGATGGTGGTATTCGATATTGTGCAACGTTGGCTGCGTGCTTCAGGTTTTGATGTAACTTACGTACGTAATATCACCGATATCGACGACAAAATTATTCAACGCGCCGCAGTAAACGGCGAATCAATTGATAAGTTGACCGCCCGTTTTATTAGCGCCATGCATGAGGATGCGGCCGCATTGGGTATTGAGCGTCCTAATTTTGAGCCACGGGCGACAGAATGTATCGCTGAAATGCAGAACATGATCTCCACGCTAATCGATAAAGGGTATGCCTACCCAGCCAAGAATGGAGATGTTTACTACGCGGTACACCAATTTAATGGCTATGGAAGATTATCCGGGAAATCGCTAGACGATTTGCGCGCTGGTGAGAGAGCAGATGTTGATCCTGCTAAGCACGACCCGATGGATTTTGTACTATGGAAGGCAGCAAAACCGGGAGAGCCCGCGTGGGATGCGCCTTGGGGATCGGGACGTCCTGGTTGGCATATCGAATGTTCGGCAATGAGTGACAAATTACTCGGGGCGCATTTCGATATTCACGGTGGCGGGGAAGATTTGCAATTCCCGCACCATGAAAATGAAGTCGCACAGTCCGAAGGCGCACACGGCTGTACCTTTGTGAATTATTGGATGCACAACGGATTTGTGCGCGTGAACGACGAAAAAATGTCTAAATCTCTCGGCAATTTTTTTACGGTGCGGGAAATTTTGAAGAAATTTGACGCCGAAGTCGTACGTTTTTTTATTTTACGCGCGCACTATCGCAGTCCATTGAGCTATTCCGACCAACATCTCGAGGACGCAAGACATGCGTTAAGTAGGCTATATACAACTTTGAAGCCATTCGCAGACCAGGGTGCGGAAATAGATTGGAACCACCCCTATACGCTGCGCTTCAAGGCTGCAATGGACGATGATTTCAATACCGCGGAGGCGTTTGCAGTACTTTTTGATCTTGCGAACGCAATCAATAAATCGTCGTCTGCGCACGACGCTTCTCTACTAAAAGGACTCGCTGGGATTTTGGGCTTTTTACAACAAACCCCCATAGAATTTCTACAACGATCGCCTGGTAGCGCTGTCGACAGTGCCCAAGTAGAATCCCTAATCTTCGCACGAAACAAGGCGCGTAAAGAGAAAGACTTTGCGGAATCTGATCGTATACGCAAGCAGCTTCTCGACTTGGGTATTGCTTTAGAAGATACCGCTCAGGGAACGCAATGGCGCAACAACTAGTACTGCCCGACGCACTATCTTTAGTGCCACTCGTGGTGCACTTTATGTTAACGGATACGACACAAATCCGGCACTAGATACACGATTTAGAATGTCCCCGAGCTAGCGAGCGTCCAAATTAATGTCTAGGTCGGCTCGCAAAATGTCGTTTCCTTGTCAGGAATTTAAGAGCGGAGTAGGATGCCCTATCGCTAGAACAACAAAACCAATCTAGTGACGCAACGTTCTAACCTTGGGGAGGATGTATGAACGTTAAAAATCTCAGTAAGCGACTTGGCGTTTTCGTTGCGATTTGCGGATTGATAGCAGGTTGTGCTGGAACCGCTACTCACAAGGTAGTAGCGGTTAACAAGGCGAATGACGATGCGCTGTCTTGCCAGCAGATCGACGGTGAACTTATCAGCGTGCAGCTCATCGTGGACGACGTGAACCAAGATAAAGCGGATGTTTCCGGCGCGGACGTTATGGACGGTATTCTTTGGTTCCCTTTCAATTTAATTGCCA
>CANMPU010000129.1 GCA_947499755.1 Betaproteobacteria bacterium
CGCATTGATACCCCAATTGAAGTCGACTACTATCGTCACGGCGGAATCTTGCCTTACGTGTTACGTGAATTGGTCGCGGCGGCGTAGATTCGGCGCGCGAGCAATTCGCCGCCAGGATGAATTACGCGTGATGCCCATATTGCGCCAAGACGCGCTTTAAGTCGTCGTAGCCATACGGCGTAGTCAGATAGCCGTCCATGCCAGCATCTTTACAAATCTTAGCGTCACCCTGCATGGCGTGCGCTGTAAGCGCAATGATGGGAATACGCTTGCCCGATCCATTTTCCTTTACGCGGATTGCCGACGTTGCTTCAAGTCCGCCCATCACTGGCATCTGCAAATCCATGAACACCAAGTCATAGTCTACTTGCTCTAGCCGCGCGAGAGCCTAGCTGCCGTCATTGGCAACGTCTACGAGGTGCCCCATTTTTTGTAATAGCTTCACGGCAACGACTTGATTGATACGATTGTCTTCCGCCACTAAGATTTTGAGCGCGCCCGCTAATGGCGCATCACTAATGATCGCTAGCGGCGCGGCCTTTTCCTCACCCACCACATTATTTAAGCGGCACGTAAAATAAAACGTGCTACCTTGGCCGATTTCGCTTTCCACCCAAAACTTGCCATTCATGAGCGTGACTAATTTTTTGCAGATGGACAGCCCTAATCCGGTACCGCCGAATTTTCGTGTGACTGTAGAATCCGCTTGCGCGAATGACTCAAGTATTAGTTTTTGTTTTTCTGCGGCAATCCCCAGACCGGTGTCTTTTACGGCAACACGCAACTCGACAAATTCGGAATCGATATTCATACACTGCGCGCGAATTTCGATTTCGCCCTTATCGGTAAATTTGATTGCATTTCCCACCAAATTCATCACGATCTGGCGCAGGCGCGTTGGGTCGCCTTTCAAGGTGCCGGGGATTATCGGATCGATCAATGTTAGCATTTGCAAACCGTTTTCTCGTGCAAGTACCTGCAATGACCGCGTTGTATCCTCTACGAGTTTCGCCAACAAAAAATCAATATGCTCTAGCCGTAATTTACCGGCTTCGATTTTCGAAAAGTCGAGAATATCGTCAATGATCGTGAGCAAAGACCTTGCGGACAATTGGACTAGATTGAGATATTCTTTCTGAGATTCGTCCAGAGTCGTGCCGAGTACGAGTTCGGTTAGACCTATGATGCCATTCATAGGCGTACGAATTTCGTGGCTCATATTTGCGAGAAACATCGATTTTGCCAAGTTTGCCGCCTCGGCCGCGTCCTTGGTGCAGACTAGTTCGTCTTCTAGTTTTTTACGGTTCGATATATCGAGAATAGTTCCCAACATGCGCAGCGGCTTTCCTTGTGCATCGCGAATTTGCACGCGGCCACGGGCATTGATCCAAATCCAATCGCCATTTTTTTTCTTCGCACGATAGGTAACGTCGTACAAGGAATCATCCGATTCAAGATGTCGATTCAGTACTTGGAAGACGTGTTCTTGGTCATCCGGGTGTAGAGTCTGGGTCGAAGTATCGATGCTAGTTGGTAGTTCTCCCGCACTGTAACCATGTATTGTTAGCCAATTGTCATCAAGAAGAAAGACGTTTGTTGCACAGTTCCAATCCCACGAGCCGAGCTTTGCATTGTTTAATACAAGCTGCAGTCGCTCCTCACTTTTCCTAACGATATCGAGTAAATGTTTAGACGAACTCATGTCCTTCACAAATGCGTATAAACCTTGCACCTCACCATTTTCGTCGAAATGTGGATTTAGATTAACCTGGATTTGTAACACCTTCCCGCTGGGCAGTTCCATTACCTCTTCATAACTTACCCGCTGTCCCGTAAAAGCTCTTTTAATATGGTTCCGCGCACGTGAAAAATATTTTTCTCCCTGCACTTCCTGTATTGTTTTCCCAGCCACATCGTTAATCCCAAACCAGTCGTGATAGACCATGTTCGAAAAACAATAGCGCAAATCACGATCGATATATGAAATTAACCCCGGGAAGTTATCGGCGATATTGCGTAGTCGCGCTTCACTTTCGCTTAGCTGTTTAAGTGCATTATTAATATCGACGAAATTGAGTTCTGCTTCTACCAAGATTGCAAGATCATGCAAGGAGTGAAGATCAGTTTCGCTCATGACGCGCGGTTCGTGATCAATGACGCATAGCGTGCCTACATTAAATCCGGTCGCACTTTTCAAGGGGCGGCCGGCATAAAAACGCACATGGGGCGGGCCAGTAACCAAGGGATTATCAGCAAAGCGAGGATCAAGCAAAGCGTCGGGCACCACGCAAATCGCGTCATTCAATATCGCATGCCCACAAAACGAGAGTTCACGTGAGGTTTCCTTGGCGTCTAGCCCTTGGCAAGACTTAAACCACTGACGTTTATCATCAATGAGCGATACTAAAACCATAGGCACATCGAATAGACGTCGCGCGATACGCGTAATTCGGTCGAAACGCTCTTCCGGTGGCGTATCGAGGATATTCAGCGCGCGCAACGCCAACAGGCGCGCCGCTTCGTTATCTGGTCGTGAGGGTTGCTGCAAGGTTTTCTCCTTTTGATCTACTACCTAAAACGAAAATCTATTAACCTAAAACGGATATCGTGGGGAAATCTTGAGAAAACCCACGATGAATCTTGGCGAACATTGCTCCAAGCCTCAGTATTTGCGAAACTAATCTATTGATAACCGACGGCTGAAGACAAAGGCCAGCCCGTCTTTACGTGGCGTTATCTATGGTTCCGCAAGATGAGATTAAAGGCGGCGATTTCTTCTCACTACCCCCGCTCAGCCTTCCGCAAAAACGGTTGAAGTTTCGTCGCGCTTGAGGCAAGCTGCGCTTTAAATTCAAGGACGAAAAACCCTATGGAACACTGGAGTGAATACACGCGCTTTGTCATTGCGCTTTTAGCAATCTTGGATCCTTTTTTAGCGATCCCGATGTTCCTGACTTTGACGTCAGACGCGACGGACATGCAACGTCACCGCACGGCACGCGCGGTCGCGTTTACGGTGCTGATCGTCTTAATTGTGTGCGCAATTACGGGCGAAGCCATCCTCCATCTTTTTGGCGCCAGCCTTTCGTCGTTTCGCGTAGGTGGTGGTTTAGTCTTGCTGGCAATGGCCTTTGCAATGCTAAACGCGCAGACCGGCGGCTTGCGGCAAACGCTGGAAGAAGCGCGCGAGCTAGAAACGCAAAGCACCGTGGGCATCGTCCCGCTGGCTATTCCGCTACTCTCCGGTCCCGGCGCGATTAGCATGGTGATTATCGCGGTTGAAGGGCGAAGCTGGCACCATCAAGCCATTGTCGTGGCCTGTGTTTTTGGCGTCTGCCTCATTGTGTGGGGCACGCTACGTCTCGCCGTTCCTATAGGTCGGATGATTAGTACAACGGGGCGCAATATCGCGACGCGGTTGCTTGGACTATTACTCGCCGCAATTGCTATTGAAATGGTTGCGCAGGGTCTAAAACAACTATTTCCAGCGCTGGGCGCAGGATAAACACAAAACCGCTAAGTATTCCCCTCAAGCATGGCAGCCGCGCAGCCGATATAGCCGTTTAGAGTGGCAGAAAAATAACCTCGGCTAGCGCAGAAATAAGCGATACACGCCTAGCCGCAAACCAGTGGGGTAACACACTATGAACAATATCTCCATCGCAAAGAGTAGTCGAGAAACCAAGAAATTGAGTTTGGTAAAACCGCAGGTTAAGGTTGCTAAGGAAAAAGAGGCAAAACCCGTTGCGCGTAAGGTAAATAAAAAGCGCACGGTCACATCAGACCAAAGATGGGCAATGATTGCGATTGCCGCGTATTATCTTGCGGAAAAACGCGGCTTCGCGGAAGAGAGTTCTGTAGGCGATTGGCTAGAAGCAGAACGCGAGATCGACCATCAACTACTCAGTCAGTAGCCGCACGCAAATGCGTTGCGGCTGCTCCCTTGCATATTAAAATCTACTTCTTCAGCACATCCGCTAGCGTTTAATCAATTCCATAAATTCGGCGCGTGTACGGGTATCGCTTCTAAACCCGCCAAGCATAGCACTCGTAATTGTCATGCTATTTTGCTTTTGCACGCCGCGCATCATCATGCAGAAATGGCTGGCTTCAATTACAACGGCGACACCTTGTGCCTTTAGCACCTTCATCAAAGTCT
>CANMPU010000130.1 GCA_947499755.1 Betaproteobacteria bacterium
CGTCGCTGAGGCGAATACCGGCAGCATTTAGCAGCGGGCCGCTTTCTTCAAAGATGCGACCTTTTGAAAGGGCTAGAGTAATCACGGTTAGGATTTTCTTGGAAAAATTGGATTCTACCGCAAGCAGGCTCTCAACGCGCAATCCCTCATCACTTGAGCAGCAACGGCGCTTAATTAGCGCGACGGATACGAGCACCTAACTGAGAAAGTTTTTCTTCTATACAATCATAGCCGCGATCTAAATGATAGATTCGGTCTATCACGGTTTCACCCTTGGCAACAAGGCCAGCAATCACCAAGCTTGCCGATGCGCGCAGATCTGTCGCCATAACATGTGCGCCTTCTAAGTTTGTCTTGCCTTTCACCACTGCAGTGTTACCTTCGACTTCAATATCAGCGCCCATTCTTTTGAGCTCCTGCACATGCATAAAGCGATTTTCAAAAATTGTCTCCGTTACCGTCGCCGTTCCTTGCGCGATAGTATTTAGCGCGAGGAACTGCGCTTGCATATCGGTAGGGAACTCTGGATAGGGGGCCGTGCACACATTAACAGCTTGCAACCCATCCGGTGCCGCAAGACTAACCCAATTTTCTCCTGTTTCAATTGTTGCGCCCGCTTCTCTAAGTTTATCCAATATAGCGCCAAGAATATTGGGGTTAGTTTCTTTCAATTTTATTTTACCGCCGCTTGCTGCGGCAGCGACCAAGAAAGTGCCGGTTTCAATTCTATCGGGCATAACGCGATGCTGCGTCCCATTCAAGCGCGCAACGCCACGAATTGTGATGACATCGCTCCCAGCGCCTACTATCTGCGCGCCCATTGCGACTAAGCATTTCGCCAGATCAACCACTTCCGGTTCGCGTGCGGCATTTTCAATTATGGTCGTTCCTTCCGCCAATGTCGCCGCCATCATCAAATTTTCTGTGCCTGTAACCGATACTAGATCCATGACAATTTTTGCACCTTTTAACCTATTTACTTTTGCTTCGATATATCCGCGTTCGATTACAATCTCCGCGCCCATGGCTTCTAAACCCTTAATGTGCAGATTCACCGGGCGCAAACCGATCGCGCAGCCGCCGGGCAACGATACACGAGCATGTCCGGCGCGCGCTAACATCGGCCCTAATACCAGGATCGACGCGCGCATCGTCTTTACTAATTCGTACGGTGCGACAAGGTTGTCAAGATTGGCAGCGCAAAGCTCGACGCCTAGCTTTTCGTCAAGCGAGACGTTTACCCCCATCTGCGCGAGTAGCCCGAGCGTGGTCGTTACGTCGCGCAAGTGCGGAACATTTTGTGTACGCAACGGTTGCGCAGTTAACAGTGACGCACACAAAACGGGCAATGCCGCGTTCTTTGCGCCCGATATAGTAACTTCTCCCGATAGGGGGTTGCCCCCCTGTATCACTAGTTTGTCCATATTTATTGCACGCAGTCGATGCTCAGCGCTCACTCCATTGTTCTGGCGTGTACGTTTTCATCGAAAGCGCGTGAACTTCCTCTCGCATACGCTCTCCCAACGCTTTATAGACGAGCTGATGTTGTTGCACCATGTTTTTTCCGCTAAATAAGGCGCTCACTATGACCGCTTCAAAATGGTGGCCGTCGCCTTTTACTTCGACAAATTCGCACTTAAGACCTTGCTCGATATAGGACTGAACATCGCCCGGGGTAGTCAAATAATTCTCCTCATTTAATTTCGCAATTTATAGCCGGTTCTCAGCAAATGTAACGTTAACAACGATAGAAATAAAAAACAACCGCAGACAACTGCGATACTCGTAAAGGGTGACACATCTGACACGCCGAAGAATCCAAATCGGAACCCGTCTATCATGTAGAAGAACGGATTGAAGCGCGATAGATGTTGCCAAAAGTTCGGTAAAGAATGAATCGAATAAAACACACCACTTAGAAATGATAATGGCAAGATGATAAAGTTTTGAAATGCCGCCAATTGATCGAATTTTTCCGCCCAGATTCCCGCAATAATCCCCAGCGTAGCAAGTAAGCCACTACCAAGCAGGGCAAATAGCAAAATCCAAACAGGATAATTAACCGGCACGCTAACAAAAAGCAACGCAACTAGGAAGATGCCTAAACCAACAACGACACCACGGAAAGTTGCAGCCAGAACATATGCCGCAAAAAATTCCACATAGGATATCGGCGGCAAAAGAATAAAGATGATATTACCGGTAATTTTCGACTGTATAAGGCTAGATGAACTATTTGCAAATGCGTTCTGCAACATCGCCATCATGGCTAATCCAGGAACTAAAAACGCAGTGTATTTCACACCCTCATACACCTGCACATGTTCCGCCAATACATGGGAAAAAATTAGCAGATAAAGTAACGTGGTTAATATTGGGGCGGCAACCGTTTGGAAACTTACCTTCCAGAAACGTAGGAGCTCCTTATACAGCAATGTGAGAAATCCGCCCATGCCTGCTGCTTATTGCTTGCTCATTATTTTGACAAACACTTCTTCGAGATCCGGCTGGTTCAGTTCCATTTCCAAAATCTGCACCTTTGCCAGTCGAAGTTCAACCATCACTTTTTCTAGCTCTGAAAAATCAGCAATTGAAAGTGTAAAGAGTTCCTTCTCCTGATGCGTCAATAGTCGATGTAGAGATTCAGGTAATTGCGCGGGTTCGAGACGTAGCGTAAGACTACGCCCGGAAAACCGATTGAGCAGATTCGCCGTAGTATCGAGTGCTACAATTATTCCTTGTTTCAACATAGCAATTTGTTTACACAACGCCTCAGCCTCGTCGAGATAGTGCGTCGTCAAAACGATGGTGTGCCCCTCTTCGTTGAGTTTACGAATAAACTGCCACAACCCTTGGCGCAGGCTAACATCCACCCCGGCTGTCGGTTCATCTAATACAATAACTTGCGGTTTATGCACCAACGCTTGTGCGACCAATACGCGCCGTTTCATACCGCCGGATAGCGCCCGCATATTTGTATTGGCTTTTTCTCCCAAATCCAAATGATGAATAATTTCATCTATCCATTGATCGTTTTTTGCCAATCCGAAATAGCCAGATTGAAAACGTAATGCCTCTCTAACGGTGAAAAATGGATCAAACACCAATTCCTGCGGAACAACACCGACGGCACGCCGCGCTTGTCTGTACTGTTTAGTAACATCAAAACCCATCACGCAAATTGCACCAGTATCCGCTCGCGACAATCCGGCAAGAATATTGATCAACGTAGTTTTTCCCGCGCCGTTTGGGCCAAGCAAAGCAAAAAATTGACCCTGTTGGATTTCAAGATCGATGCCGCGCAATGCATGTACCGCGCCAAATCGCTTATGTACTTGGGATATCTGTATCGCAGGAACCATGGGATGATTTATAACACGACCAACACTATTCGAATAAAGAAAGCACGCCGAATTACTTCTGTGGAACTAAGAACTCCATAACACCATAGACCGTTGCAAGGCTCTTCAAATTTTCTGGGAGGTTATTAAGTGCAAGATCGCGCTTCTTCGCTTTCGCCTCGCGAATCCACTGCAGTAAAACACTAATGCCTGCAGAATCAACGTCTGATACTTGGCTAAAATCTATGTTAGATATGCCATCAATCACTTTGCTCGCCTCGTCCAGCAACTGCGCCACGCTTGCCATCGTCATCGGCCCAGAAACTCTAAACGTGTCCCCATTCTTTTCAATCATCATTTTGACAAGGTCTTTTGTTGGTTTGATTTATTCTTGTTGGCGAGCAATGTGATCAATCCATCTACACCATTGCGATTGATTTCGGTGGCAAACGTACCACGGTAGGTGGTTACTAGGCTAACGCCGCCAATAATCACGTCGTACACCTTCCATCCATTTGGCGTTTTATCCATGTTGTAATCAACCGCGAGGGACTGCTTACCACTTTGTTTAATCGCGCTGGATACGGTAACGTCAGTATCATCCGCTTTCATCTTTAGCGCCTCAAATTCTACGATTTGGTTTTTGTAAAGCGTCAGAGAGGACGCATAGGTACGCACCAATAAGGTTCGGAATTCGTTAACCAGCGCACTTTGTTGTTCAGCGCTTGCCTGGCGCCAATATTTCCCGACTGCTAGCCGCGTCATATGAGCAAAATCAAAATGGGGTATTACTTTTGCCTCTACCAACGCTAAT
>CANMPU010000131.1 GCA_947499755.1 Betaproteobacteria bacterium
ATGGCGTTTTCATAGTCGTATACGGCTAACTGAACAATAGGTTCCTTCTTTTTCTTTTTTTCAACTAATTGTGGAATCGTTACTTTTTTTCTTTTCTCGGCCGCTTGGTCTGCCATTTTTTCTCCTCTGCTATACAAAATTTGTTAACAAAAAATAATACCGAAAGGAACGCACCTTACCACCCTACAATTGCTCTTTGCTCCAGAATAAATATTATAACCTGGAAAGAGTGTGCCGGTTGGATATTTGTCGACTAAGCCATTGGATTCACGAGGACAATAGTTAAATTTTATCTACCAATGTAATTTGTCTTCCATCACAACAAATTATTTTCATTTGAGTTCGTCACGAAACAATTTCCAACGACTACGTCGAACCCAAAGTGCTTTCCGACCTATTCCCAACATAGCAGCTAGTTCGATTTCTTTATGGCTGTCTTGGTAGTGGCGTACAAATTCCTTTATATAATCTTCCACGTTTAAGCTATTTTCTATCGATTGTTGCGAAAACGTTTTTACAGCAATGCTCGGCTTGTCGCGATTGTCACTTAATGTGCCTGTTTCAGCGAGTATGACATTACGTTCGATATAGTTTTCGAGCTCCCTAACATTGCCGGGCCAGGAATATTCTTTTAGGTATTGACGCATTTCTGGAGAAATGCCGTTAATTGTTTTATTTAGTTGACGGCTATAGGTATGTATGAAATGCCGTGCGAGAATTTCTATGTCTTCACGTCGTTGCCGCAATGGCGGCACGAGAATGTCGATTACGTTTAATCGATAAAATAAATCAGCCCGAAATCGACCGCTAGCCATCTCAGTTTTTAGATCACGGTTACTTGCCGCTAAAAATCTCACGTTGGTAGAGTAAAATTGCGTTGAGCCCAACGGCCTAACTTGCTTTTCTTGGAGTACCCGTAACAACTTCACCTGCAAATTAGTTGCAAGCTCAGAGATTTCATCGAGGAATAAAGTGCCTTCATTTGCCTCACGAATTAATCCTTCTGTTGCAACCAAGGCGCCACTAAACGCACCTTTTGCATGCCCAAAAAGCTCGGATTCCATTAGATCACCCGGCAATGCACCGCAATTCACTGGAATAAAAGGGCCGCTTGACCTCGCACTTGCATAGTGAATCGCTTGCGCAACCAATTCTTTGCCGGTCCCGCTTTCCCCATGAATCAATACATTGGCATCAGACTGGGCGATCTTGCTTATTAATTCCAGCACCTGCTTAATTTCCCGACTTTCGCCGATAATTTTATTGCTGGTGTAGGCTTTATTTAAATTACGTTTTAGGATCGTATTTTCACGGCGCATGCTACGTTCGTGGATTGCGCGCTCCACAGAAAAAACAAATTCGTCGTTATTAAACGGTTTAATAATGTAATCTACCGCTCCGCTGCGTAATGCCTGCACGGCGCTATCAATGGACGAAAAACTAGTCATCATTATGATGGGAAGGCTGTCGTCCAGCGCCTTGACGCGGCGGATTATTTCCAAACCACTGAGGTCTGGTAATTTCAAGTCTGTGACGACTAGGTCGAAAGCTTCCGCATGAAATTTCTCCAGGCCCTTTGTTGCGCTTGGTGCGAGCGTAACGTCGTAACCCGCTTGCGCCAAAAGAAGCTCGACTATCTGCGCTACGCTTTGGTCATCATCGATAACAAGAACACGTTCTGGCTTTTTACGTGTAGGGTGACTGGTTTCCAAAAATTACCCTCTATAGAGCGGGAGTTGAATCAAAAAACACGCCCCTTTATTTGCGGTGTTTTCAGCTGAGATTATCCCGTCGTGTTCCAGCACAATTTCGTTACTAATCGCGAGCCCCAATCCAGTCCCGCTACCGCTGGGTTTAGTCGTAAAAAATGGTTCGAATAATCTAGGTAAGTGCTCTAACGCAATACCTGGTCCACTATCTATTATTCTTATCTCGGCGTGGCGCAACGTATGGGACGTTCTTAGGGCGATTCGCCCATGACCCTGCATCGCATGTAATGCGTTAATTAAAATATTTAAGAAAACCTGACGTAATTCAGAAATATTTCCGAGAATCCATGCGTCGGGGTCTGCTTGATGCTCGACTTCAATTTTAATAAACGAAGGGTCTTGTTTTGCAAAGGCGAGTGCCTCTTCAACAATGATGTCGATTTGGACTAAAACGCGTTTGTTTTCGCCTTTACGTGAGAATTCGTTCAATTTTCGCGAGACATCAAGGACGCGTTTGACGTTCGATGAAATATTTTCTAATCCTTTTTCCAAAGCGTCTGTCGAAACCCCTCTGCCTGATCGTAATATCTGTACCATGGAATGAATGGCGGTAAGCGGATTGCTTATTTCATGGCACACCCCCGCAAGCATGAAGCCCAGCGTTGCCAGCCGCGCTGTTTGGGCATTGCCGTATTCCAGGTGATACAGTTTCGTTTGATCCTGCACGACGATATATGATCCTTTCGCTAATCGTCGTAGCCACAATTTTTCGGAGATCGCGCCTTTATTTGTATTGCGTGTAACATCAATTTCTTGCGACGTTAGCCAAGGAGGCTCTCCTTTAAGCAAGGAAAAGTATTCAGGAAACGCTGTGCTAAGCAGCTGATTTGGTTCTGCGGTGAGGGTCGCCGCACGGGTCCCCGCGCCTAAACTGCGGAACGTAACGTACCCTTCCTCGTCGACGAGTATCACTGGCCAGGGGAAAAATTCAAAAAACTGGATAAATTCCAGATCTGTTTTATTAATGGCATTCATCAACAAACGATTCGAGCTTGATTGCCTTCATTATACCGCCTCGGTCAATATGGGAATCTTTTTGCAATTCGCAAAAAATACACTAGGAATGCAGGAGAAACACGGTTGGTTTTTTATCGATATCCACCGTAACAGATCTCCATTCAGAAATTTTACGCGTATGTATGTTTTCCGACACGGAATTAATATCCGAAGCGATGCATAGCTGTGTTGTAGATTTGCAAACACCAAGAATACTCTTAAGCATTTGTTGATTGCGATAGGGCGTTTCGATAAATATCTGCGTTCGATTTTTACTGCGAGATTCCATTTCTAAATGCGCGATCGCTTTATCACGTTCGATCAGTTTCGCTGGTAAATACCCGTGAAATACAAATTCCTGCCCGTTAAACCCGGATGCCATCAACGCGAGGAAAATAGAAGACGGACCAATGAGGGGGACTACTTTTATATTGGTTTGATGGGCCAGGTTCACTAATTCTGCGCCAGGGTCTGCAATTGCAGGACATCCTGCATCGGATATTAGCCCAACATTGTTACCGCGCTTAAGTGGCGTAATGAGCGCTGCAAGATCAGATCGGGACGTATGTTCGTTTAAAACGTGCATTTCCACTTCCTGAATCTTTTGTTTTGGATTCGCTTGCTTTAGAAAATTACGCGCGACCTTAGGAGTTTCAACGATAAATATTTTTAGTGATGAAATGACTCGCAGGGTATTTTGCGGAAGGTTTTCTTGTGCTCCGACGCCGGTTAGTGTGGAGGGAATGAGGTACAGCACCCCAGGTTCATAGTTCATAATTTACTTTAAAATAAAAGCATATCATATTGTATTTATTTATATATATTTATTCAAAAATCGTGGAGCATCTTAACTAATGTAATCATCGGCAGACCAATGATTGAGGTCGGGTCAGAACCCTGAACGCTTTCCACCAAAGTGATCCCCAATCCGTCTATTTTCGCGCTCCCAGTAAAATCATAGGGTTTCTCGATAACAAGATATTCCTCAATTTCATGATCAGACAGACGAGAAAATGTTACAACGCTTTCTACGATGCCGGTTTTCGCTTCCCGAGTGCGCGAGTGTAAAACGCAAATTGCGGAATAGAATGTAACCGAGTTTCCGCTCATAAAACGCAATTGCTCTACGGCCACTTCATGCGAGCCAGGTTTACCTATTAGCTGGTTATGCAACGATGCGGTTTGGTCACAACCAATGATCAACGCATCGTCAAATTTTTCTGTGGCCGCATGCGCCTTACTGGTTGCTAGGCGCAGTGCGAGCGTAGGGGCTAGTTCGCCTACGCTGGGCGTTTCGTCAATATTCGGCGCGTAAATCTCAAATTCGAGTGGAAGCCGACATAATAGGCTACGCCTATAGGGGGAACTCGACGCCAAGACCAATTTC
>CANMPU010000132.1 GCA_947499755.1 Betaproteobacteria bacterium
GTAGCACACTAACGTCTATAGTGTTTTTCCCCAGGTTCTTTTTTCTACCTTTTTAATACTAGCGGGAGGCGGTTGGTCGCTGTAATGAATCTTACCGTCCGTATCAACCCATTTATAAGTTTTCGCCTGCGCGACGCTCATTACCAGTAGCGTTAAAATAATGACTCCGAGAATTTTCACGACAAAACCTCCTGGATTCGCCTAAAGCAATATTTCCTGTTAAGCATTTGCTAACCCATTATGGCGTAGCAACGCATCGATTTTCGGCTCGCGGCCTCTAAACGCAACAAAAGATTCTAATGCTGGGCGGCTCCCACCCATGCTTAAAATCTCGCTACGAAAACGTTGACCGGTATCGCGATTCAGCACTCCGGTTTCTTCGAATAAGCTATAGGCGTCTGCAGAAAGCACCTCCGCCCACTTATAGCTGTAATAACCAGCAGCGTAGCCGCCAGCAAATATGTGAGAGAAGCTGTTAGGAAAGCGGTTGTAGTTGGGGGGAATAATAACCGCAACTTTTTTTCTTATTTCATCAAGTAATTGCGACGGCGTTAGCGCGCCCTGCGCGTCGAAATCGCTGTGTAAGCGCATGTCAAATATCGCAAACTCTAATTGTCGTACTGTCTGCAATCCCATATGGAAATTTTTTGCTGCCAGCATTTTATCAAAAAGTGCGCGCGGTAACGCTTGGCCGCTTTCCACGTGCCGCGTCATATGTTTTAGTACATCCCACTCCCAGCAGAAGTTTTCCATAAACTGGCTGGGCAGTTCCACTGCATCCCACTCTACTCCGTTGATCCCCGAGGCGCTTGCGTCTTCCACGCGCGTCAATAAGTGGTGCAAGGTGTGTCCAAATTCGTGAAACAGCGTAATGACATCGTCGTGAGAAAACAAGGCGGGGCGCCCAGCACTTGGGCGCGAAAAATTACACGTCAGATAGGCGACTGGTACTTGTACGCCAGCAGCGGTTCGCTGCCGAACGATGGCATCGTCCATCCAGGCGCCGCCACGCTTACCAGCACGCGCATAGAGATCAAGATAAAATTGACCCACCAACGTGCCATCACGATCTACGATACTAAAAAAGCGTACATCCTCATGCCACACTGATGTTTTTTCCGGCCGAATCGTAAGCTCGTACAAGGTTTCAACTAATTTAAACAATCCTGGCAACACCTGTGTTTCTGGAAAATAGTGTTTTACCTCTTGTTCCGAAAATGCATACTGTTTCACACGTAATTTTTCTGCCGCATAGGCAACATCCCAAGAATAAAGCTCGTCCAGGCCCAACGCCTCGCGAGCAAATTTCTTTAGTTCATCATAGTCGCGTTGCGCATAAGATTTTGCGTAACGACCTAAATCTTCGAGAAACTCTAATACTTGATACGCGGATTTTGCCATCTTGGTTTCAAGCGAAAGCGCCGCATAGTGCTCGAACCCGAGCAATTTTGCTTGCTCTTGCCTAAGCGTCACAATCTCTTGGATCAACGGCGTGTTGTTCCATTCCATGTTGCCGTATTCTGCAGCGCGCGTTGTATACGCACGATAGAGCGTCTCGCGAAGTTGTCGGTTTGTTGCATATTGCATAACCGGAACGTAGCAAGGCGCATGTAGCGTCAGCTTCCATCCTCGCGCTTGCCCCGCGTCCTGCTTAAATCCATCCAACACGTCTACGGGAACTCCCGCCAACTCTTGTTCATTTACTATGACGAGCGCAAATGAATCCGTCGCATCTAATAAGTTGTCGCTAAATTTTGCCGCCAGTGTTGCCAAACGTTCGTTTATTTCCAGATAACGCGCCTTTTTATCTTTTGAAAGTTCCGCACCGCCAAGGCGAAAGTCGCGTAACTTGTGTTCGATCACGGTCTTTTGCGAAAGACTAAGTTGCGCAAACGCCGGAGATGCTTTCAGTGCCTGGTATTTTCTAAATAAGCCTAGATGTTGCGCAACTTCGGTGTAATGCTGGGTAATTCGTGGTAATGCATCGTTGTATGCGTCACGCAGCTCAGGGCTATTTAGTACTGCATTAAGGTGTGAAACCTGTCCCCACGTGCGATGTAAACGTTCGCCACATTCCTCTAAGGGTTGAACGAAGTCTAACCAGGTTGCGGGGGTATCCTGCGCAACACTTATCGCAATTAGCGCGCGACTCTGTTCTAGCAGTGCGTCTAGCGCAGGGGATATCTCGTCGATTTTGAAATCGGAAAACTGGGGCAAACCAGAATAATCTAGCAATGAATTCATTTGGGTATCTGATATTGGAGTTGAAACGAACTGGCTAAATTGCCTTAATTGTACATTGTTACACTACTTAGGTTTAATCCTCATATACCACGATTCCCTCAACCAACGCATATTTAACCCTCCCTTTTAGCGCTGTACCTAAGAAAGGTGTGTTTTTCCCCTGACTTTTCAATGCGCTTGCGTCTATTTTCCATACGTGATTTGGATCAAAGATGCATATATCTGCCGCACGCCCCGGCGCCAAATTTCCCGAATCGATTCCAAGTATGCTCGCCGGAGCCTGGGTTACCTTACTTATCGCTAGCGACAAACCGGCTTGGGTCTCGTGTTCCCATTTGAGCATCAAAGGTAGCAAGAGTTCCAGTCCGGTCGCCCCAGATTCCGCCGAGGTGAATGGAAGTTGTTTAGCGTCATCATTTACCGGAGTATGATCCGAACATATCGCGTCTATCGTTCCGTCCAACAATCCCAAACGAATGGCATCACGATCTTCAGTGCCTCTGAGCGGAGGGGTTAGATGACATTGCGTGTCAAAAAATCCGATATCGTTATCACAAAGATGGACGTTGTTTGCCGACACGTCGCATGTAAGCTGCATTCCATGGCGCTTGGCGACGCGCACCATCTCCACGCCAGCGGCACTCGATAGTCGACAAAGGTGTAGCTTTACACCCGTTTCTTGCGCCAACAATAGAATGGTCGACAACGCAACGGTCTCCGCGCACGTCGGCATCGCGGGTAGGCCTAAGCGCGCAGTCACTTCGCCTTCGTGCGCACATGTGTCTTGAGAAAGATGGGGATCTTGCGGACGTAACCATACACCGAAACGAAATGTTGCCGCATACTTCATGGCATTCATTAGGACCTGAATATCAACCAACGGTGCATCGGCATGAGAAAATGCGACGCACCCGGCATCGACCAACTCTGCCATTTCAGTAAGATGTTCCCCTTTTAGCCCCTGCGTCAACGCCCCAAGGGGATACACCCTCGCTTGGTTCAAATTTTTTGCGCGATACTTCAACATTTCCACCAAACCAGGCTCATCGAGCGGTGGATCGGTATCCGGCGGGCATACCAGACTAGTGACGCCGCCAGCGACCGCAGCCAACATTTCAGATTCAAGCGTTGCCATGTACTCATAACCCGGCTCACGCAAACGCGCAGCCAGATCTATTAATCCCGGGCAAACAATCAATCCTTTTGCGTTAATAACGCGGTTCGGCGTAAAGCCTTCAGGGGCTGGGCCGGTAGCGAGAATCTTTCCCGCCGCGATATAAACGTCCTGGACCGTATCAATGTTTTGTTTTGGATCAATCAAACGGCCATTTTTAACGTGGATTTTCATTAATTTCCCGCCAAGATAGTCATAACTGCCATTCTCACTGCAATGCCAAACGTCACCTGTGGAAGTATTACCGACTGCGCACCGTCCGCAACTGTTGAATCGATTTCCACGCCGCGATTTAACGGTCCGGGATGCATGACGATAGCGTCTGGTTTCGCGGCAGCGAGTTTATCCGCAGTCAGGCCATAATTTTTATAGAATTCCTGAGAGCTCGGCAATAACGAGCCATTCATGCGTTCATTCTGTAGTCGCAGCATTAAAACAGCATCTACGTTTTTCAGCCCCGCGTTCATATCATTAAACACTCGTACGCCAAGATGATCCATTTTTTTCGGTAGCAACGTATTGGGGGCAATCAATCGAATGTCGGGTACGCCCAGTACCCTCAGCGCATGTATTTGCGAACGCGCTACACGGGAATGCAAAATATCCCCGACGATCGCCACACTTAGGTTTTCAAATTTCCCCTTGAAATGCCGTATGGTGAACATATCCAACAGCGCTTGCGTGGGATGCGCATGCCGACCATCACCAG
>CANMPU010000133.1 GCA_947499755.1 Betaproteobacteria bacterium
CGCCTAGCAAAATTTCAAGGAAATCGCGTCTGGACGCTCAACTTCGAGTTTTGGAAAAATTTAGCGACAGCCTATTTACTCTGCTTTGAGGAATTTCAGGCTAAGGGCGGTATTGCAAGTCAGGCCTTGCCAACGATAGCCGCGCGCGCCCTCCGTGCAATAGCAACACAGATGAAATGGGAGCTGTTACGGTATGGGCCTGTTGAGGATAAGTTGTGGGGCGACATCGCACGCTTATATTCGTTTGCCGAATCGAAAGGTTTTTCGGAAGACGCCATAGCGGTATACCCTGGCGCACACGGCAAATCAACCGTGCGCGACGAACTCGTTAAGGTTCTGATGTTATCAATTTCATCGGTGGAAAGTTTAGTGCCACTTCATCTAGGCATTGCGGAACGATTAATTGCTCATATGTCAGAGTCCTTTCTATTTGGAAAGGAGAAAGTGCAAGGTTGTACGCATTGTTATGATTTGAGCCTGCGTCAGGCGCCGAACAGAATTAGCATTGCGCTGGAACCAGGTGCAACGATGCGCTATCTCGGGGCTGGACCCTCTAAATCTGAGCTTGATCGCTTAGTGAGTATTGCGAAGTTGGGATTTGTTCCAACAGATTTGAATTTAGGCGCGCCTTATCCCGCTAAAGTAGTTTTAGAAGTACTACAGCATCTTGAGCTGTATTGGGCAAGTCGGCTTCCGGAGCGTCGTTACGAACGCCGTAGAACCATAACGCGCTTGAATGTGGTTCATGGGTTTAACGCGATTATAGTTGGTGTTTTTTCCGACGAGCACGCGGATCAAAAGGATGATATTGCAGAAAATTGGGTAGTGGAAAATGAGAGTGAGGGCGGTTATGGCGCGATCATTTCTCAAATGAAAAACGATTAAATTCATGTTGGCAGATTGCTCGGGATGCGCGATGCGCGCGACAATCAATGGACGCTAGGTATTATTCGACGATTGAAACGAGATGAAAGTCATGGTGGCCACGTAGGAATTCAATCGCTTAGTAAGACGCTGTTTCCGGTCCAATTGCGTTGTCTGGATGAGGAAATATTGACGATGCTTGCCCACGCCGATCCTGTGAAGAAAAGCAAAAAAAAGGAACCGGACAACGCGGCATTTGTGGATAGGGGCGCTGATATAGTATGGGCGGGTGAGGCCATCGACGTAGGCACACTGGATAAACTATTACCAAAGAATGAAAAATGGAAAGACGAAACAAATAAAGTTAAGTTAGCGGCGGAAAAAATTAATAAAAATAGCTTTACCGACAGTGACGAAAAAGGTTTCACGCCATCATTGTTATTATCGGCAACCCCCGATGACAAAGGCGAGATCTCGTTACTGGTTAAGGCGGGTATTTTTTTCGAGGATAAACGATTTCAAATGCTGGTAATGGATAAGCCATATGCTTTACGTTCTACCACGTTAATTGAGCGCGGCGAGGACTATGATTTAGCAAAATTTAGAATCCTAGATTAATTTCTGTCTGCCGTGGTCCTGGGGCGTTTTGGCCTCTATTTATTGCTCGTAAGACCGAATAGTCACGTTTGTGCGATTAGCAGCCGCAGCAACATCGTTTTCTTCCCCGCAAAATTCATCTAAAGTCAGTTCTTTGATTTGCCGTAATAAATAAAGCTTAAGCCGTTTCTACAATTCAAGGTTTACTATTCTCGAATTTACGTGTTCATCGAATGCGTGTAGAGGTGGCTTTAAAATATTTTTGATTTGAGGATAGCCGTGATTAAATGGTTAGACAGTTTGGTTGCAAAACCGGACCATCCTTTTGCAGATTTGCAAGAGGTTGACAAGGTTTTGTCTGAATTAGAGGTTGATGACCCGGTCAAATCCCTGGATGAACTTAGTTTTTGGTTAGATTCTGTCTCTAGAATAGATGAATTTTCAACCGATCGTCGTTATGCCATCATTGACCTTCTCGATCAAGCTGGGAAGAGTCATCAACGAAAAATCGGTAAGGATTATTTGTGTGCGCGGCGTCTACAAAAATATCAAGAGCATCGCTTATGGACGGGGAATTATCAATTTTTGAAACATGTAGGAAACGCCTATCTTCACTGTTTTGACCAAAATCAATCGGCACGCAAAGAAAGCGGCGTACTCAAGCAGATATTTCCCTATGTCGTTAGCCGCGCACTCAGAAACATCGCAAACCAATTAAAGTGGAAGCTACTACGCTATGGCCCTGCGGAGAGCGAAATATGGAAGGACTTAGCGCGACTTTATCAAAATGCGGAAAAGCGTGGAAGCGTCGATACCCCAGTTACGATTTACCCCGGTGTCTCTGGAGAGTCCACTTTAAAGCAAGAATTTCTACGAACCGTAATGTTGGGCGTTTCGTCGGCAGATAGTTTGATACCAGCACGCCTTGAAATCGCGGAGCACATTATTTGGCATCTGTCAGGGTTGTTTACACTCGATAAACAAAGGACCGCTGCGTGTACGCATTGTTTTAATTTAGATGGATCGAAACCGCCTTCACGAATAGCAAAAACTCACGGCACAATCGACACGATGAGATTCTTCGGCGCAGGCGAGGCAATGAATGAATTGAAAAAGCTCATCGGGCGGATAGAAGCGATCGGTGTTCCACGGGAGATTGATCTCGGTGGTGTCTACAATCCAAAATTCGTGCTTGCAGTTTTAGAACATCTAAAAGTTTATTGGTCCGACAAGCCCCCAGCCAGACGTCATGAGCGCCGCCATCTTGTCGCAAGATTGAGTGTTGTTCATGGATTTGATGCGGTATCAGCGGCGATTGCCGGTGAAATTGGCGGGCCGTTTGATGATGACGATATTGAGAGTTGGATTGCTGAGAATGTGAGTGACGGCGGTTACGGCGCGATTGTCCCGCGAGTGAAGGCAGACTGGATACGCATCGGAGGTATGGTCGCATTAAAATCGGAATCTGAATCTATTTGGCGCGTAGGGATAGTGCGTCGTATATCTTGTGACGAGAAAAAACAAAAACACGTTGGCATTCAGTGCTTGAGCAAGGCGGCGTTTATTACTACTTTGTGCCCCATTAGTACCCCCGTACCGTTAGCGCTAGCCACAGGCGAGCCAAGGGAAAATCTGCAATGTATATTGTTAACGCCCGTACGAGAGGGAGCGGGTGAACTCAGTCTGCTTCTGAGCGCCGGAAAGTTTTCCTCCACTGATTCCTACCAAATGATGATCAATAATAGGGAATATCGCTTGGTGCCCGCCAAACTCGTCGAAGGCGGAGAAGATTTTGATTTGGCAAAATTTGCGATGCTAGAACGCGCTGCCGCAGCTTAAGGTTTATCGCCTAAGTTTTTTCTTAACCAACTTTTGATTTGGCTAATTTCTAGCCCACATACCTCGTGACCCATCGGATAGGTATGCCATTCAATACTAAAATCCAAGGACGTAAGTTGAGAGCGAGACCTTTCACCGATTATTAATGGAATAACGGTATCAAATGTCCCGTGTGCCATAAATATGGGAATCTTTGCGTTCGCGGCGGTCAGCTCTTGCGGTAAAAAAGCCGCTAACGGCAAATAGGATGACAATGCAATAATTCCAGCTAATGGTTTGGCGCAGCGTAGCGCAGTATATAAAGCCATGGCGCCACCTTGGGAAAATCCAACTAAGACTATACGATTCGATTTAATTCCTCTTTCAATTTCTCGTTTAATTAATTTCTCTATTTCATTTCCAGAGCGTCGTATATCTTGTTCATTTTCGCGCAAATCACCAAGGTCGGTAATGTCGTACCATGCGCGCATTACATTGTGATTGTTGATGGTGACAGCGCGTTCTGGCGCGTGGGGAAAGATATAGCGTAATGATAATTCCGGCTCTAAATCGAGGCTGGGTATGATAGGAACAAAATCGTTTCCATCCGCGCCTAAACCATGCATCCAGATAATGCTGGCGCTTGGGTTTATGGAGGTTTCAAGTTCAATAGTATCAAGCACAATAGCGTTATTATTTTGGCAAAGTCATTGCCAATAATTATTTTTGACGGAGAGCCGATTTCGGGCGGAATACTTTGATCACGTCTTCATGCGTTTCGACAAAAGGGCCGCCAATCAAATCGATACAATATGGTACGGCGGCAAAAATTCCATCTAAGGTT
>CANMPU010000134.1 GCA_947499755.1 Betaproteobacteria bacterium
TTGCTCGCCGCCGTTGGTCCGCCATGACAGGTAACAAGCAATGGCGGTAATTCATCTTTGGGTCCAACAAAATCTTGGTTCATAGGCGCGTAATAAAACGCGTGCGCAGTGTGTCCATTGCTAGACGGATATTCAAGGTGACGAGGTTGAGAATAATGTCCCGACGTGATTTCATCCTTTCCTAATGGCCGTAAAATTTCATAAGCGCCACTAGATAAATCATAACGCACGATGGAATTTTGTATTGTCGATGACCCCGCGCAGAATAATGCGCAAGTTCCGGAAACACGAAGATCTACGATGTCGGTAAACGGGATGTCAATTCGACTAAGTCTCTTTTCTCGCGTATCGATGCTCGCCAAATACCAAACACTATTTTGCGAGTAACAACAGACCAGTCGCTGTGACGAAGCGAAACCATAAGTTGACATTCCGCATACCCACTGTGGAACGGCAAATTCCGCTTGCATGTCGCATATGGCTTCAATTCTTTCACCATCCCAACGATAAAGATTCCACCATCCATTACGATCGGAAACAAAATACAGCAAACCATCCGGGGACCACTGCGGCTGAAAGATAGATTCATGCATACCGCCGGCAATACATTTTGCCGTCTTTACTCCGCCTTCAGAATTGAGCTCCCCGACCCAAAGCTCGTTTCCATCCCAAGGCATATTCGGATGATCCCAACACAACCACGCGATGCGCGCACTGTCGGGAGCAAGGTGGGGCGACGCATAAAAATCTCGCCCCTTATCTAAAATTAGTGGGGGGTAAATATTTCTCAGGTCAATTGCGATCAATTCATGGTCGCCAAGAGGATCGCGCCCAGCTCCCGGCGGGGTTTCACGAACACAGATTAACCGATCATGGTCGTCATCAATTACAAAATCTGCATAGCGCATGCCACTGTCCGGCGTAATTGGTACTGGCCAGCGCCCTAGATTTCTCCGATAGATACGTTGGTCGTCGCTATTTGAAAAATAGAGCGTATCGTTAGCAACAATGTACGGACATCCCCCGTATTCGTAGAGGCGCGTGCGTGCGTTAAACGGAGGGGGGACGATATCGCTCACGTCCCCATTCGGTATACGTCGGACGACTACTTGCCGCCCACCCTCGGCGGGACGCCCCTCTAACCAGTAAATATTTTCGCCGTCTAGCATAACTGCGCCACGTCGTACGGCCTCGGATACGAGATGCGTCGTTGTTATCGGCGACACCCATGAACCATGGGGTGCACTACGCGGCGCCGTAAATCCTGCTTCATTCATGTAATAAGATAAGGGCAGTTATTTTTGGGAAGCGCGCGATCGGCTTAAGCAAATGCAAATTGATTCGTCATCCGTTCTAAATTCTTATGAATGCGCTTCCGTAAGTGCCGAACAAAAAAAGTCCTAGGCTTCCGCAGATTTTATAATACTTCCATTTTCTAAGGAAAATATACTTCCGCCAAAAATCGCGAGATCTTCCGGGTCATGGGTAATCATGATCAAGGGTATATCGAAGCGCTCGCGCACCTGAACCAATTCTCTACGCATCTTGCTCCGTATCATAGGGTCAAGTGCAGCAAAGGGCTCATCCAACAAAAGAATATCTGGTTTTACGATTAATGCGCGTGCCAATGCGACGCGTTGCTTTTGCCCCCCCGAAAGTTGATGCGGATAGTTTTGTGATAAATGCGCTATTTCAAACAACTCCAGAATTTCGTCCAATGGGTAACGCGGACGATCTGAGCGTGCGATGCGATAGCATTTCAGGGAAAACCAGATATTTTCTGCAACGGTAAGATGTGGAAACAGTGCGTAGTCCTGAAACAGATAACCCACTTTGCGTAAGCGTGGCGGAATATTAATCTTGTGGGTTGAATGAAAAAAGATCGTTTCATTCACGCCTATATTTCCGTGGTCAGGCGTCACTAATCCGGCGATACATTGTAGTGTCGCGGACTTTCCCGCCCCAGATGGGCCAAAAATAGTAATCGTGTCGCTGTCGCTAGAAAAATCCACGTCGAGCTGAAACGAATATTCTCGCGCTCGAAAAAGTTTACGTATAGAAACCTGAATTACCATGACAAGGAATAAATAATAGCGATTAAAAATGTTTACCGGCAAATAATTTTCTCGAACTGATGATGACGACGACGCATACTGCGGAGGCAATAATAACGAGTATATTCGCTAAATTATTTTGTCCAGCTTGTACAGCATCATAGACAGCCAGCGACAATGTTTGCGTTTTCGCAGGTAAACTCCCGGCTACCATTAGCGTTGCACCAAATTCCCCCATAGCGCGCGCAAACGCCAGCATGGTACCGGCGAAGATTGCGTTTCTTGAAAGTGGGATGGTCACGCGTAAAAATACTTCTAACTCAGAGGCGCCTAACACGCGTGCGGCATTCTCTAATTTATGATCGACATCGTCAAATCCGGCACGCGCAGCCCTATAGAGCAACGGAAACGATGCAACGCCGGCCGCGATTACGGCACCTTGCCAGGTAAATATTAAGTTAATACCAAATTGCTCGTGCAACCAGTGGCCGATCCAGCCGTGTTTTCCCAGCATCACCAATAGGTAATAGCCCAACACTGTCGGCGGCATCACTAGCGGTAGGGTGAACAAAGCATCAGCGATATCCCTACCCAAAAATTTATAGCGCGTTACAACATAGGCAAGGAAGATGCTAACAATTAAAACAAGTAAGGTGGCACATCCCGCTACTTTTAACGTCAGCAATAACGGTATCCACGCTTGATCGAATAACGAAGACATGATGGACTACGGTTTGCTAAACCCGTACTTAGAAAGTATTTTTTGCCCCGCGTCACTGGTCACATAAGCGACAAATTCTTTCGCCGACGCCATGGCAGACGACCCCCCTACCATCGCAATTGGATAAGTAATCGGTGACCTTGTTGGGATTTCCATGGCTGTCGAGACTTTATCTGGCATGGTGGCAACATCCGTCGCATAAACAAAGCCGACATCGACCTCACCTCGGGCAATGTAGTCCAATGCCTGTCTAACGTTTTGCGTGTAGATATACTTGGGTTGCAGTGACTCCCACAACTTAACCACCTCTAAAGCAGATTTTGCATATCGCCCTATTGGGGTTGTTTGCGGTTTGCCAATGGCGATTCTTTTAATCGAAACGTTTTCTAAGTCGTGCAACGACTTCGGTGAGCCCGGGTGCAAAACTGAATGAGCAAGAACCAGCTTATTTCGTGCGAAATTAACCCGTGTCGAAATAATAATAAGACCCGCCTTTACTGCCTTGTCCATAGAAACCTGATCAGCCGTGGCTATTACTGCCACAGGGGCGCCCTGCTCCAATTGTTGCACCAAAATATCGGAGGCCGCGTAATTAAATATTATTCTCGTGCTCGCGTGCGCACGTTCGAACTCGCGGCCGATTTCGTTAAACGCATTTGTTAAACTAGCGGCTGCGGATACCACCAATTCTTGCGCGATCACACACGGTGACACCAGTAACAAACATACTAATAGGAAAGCGTTGAAAAAAATATTATGGGGCATAGTTCCGAGCGATCTATAAGGAAGGCGTAATATACTGCCGGATATAACGCTGGTCAAACAAGTTGTGCCCTGCGAAATATTAATTTAAGGAATTTGCTGTCTAGCGCTGGATTAGCTTAGATATCTCGGCTATGTCTTTGCTAATAGCCTTTTCTGCCTTTTTCTGGATTATGCGGTAACGCGACAGCACTTTTTTTCCGCATTCTGTTACGAGCGCGCCGCCCCCGCTTTTGCCTCCTTTAGTGGTGGCGACTAGTGGCACGCTAAAGCTGTTATTCATCGCATCAACCAGCATCCATGCACGCCTGTAGGACATGCGCATCTGTTTCGCGGCAGCAGAAATAGATTGCGTGTTTCCAATTGCCTCAAGTAAATCCGCTTTGCCGGGGCCAAGTGCAATTGTTTTGCCGACTAGAATGCGAATTTTTTGATCTAGCACTGGTTTCATACTCTGGGTAGGTCAACGCAAACGGGGAGCAATTATATCGCTCGAATCCTCAAGCCGAACTGAACTCAACTTCTATTTACCGCCGTGTTTTTGGTGGCCAAGGGCACTACCGAATAT
>CANMPU010000135.1 GCA_947499755.1 Betaproteobacteria bacterium
CATCCAATTGAGAAGACGTATCGTGCCGCCGTAGCAATCGTGCGTGCAAATAACATGAGAATTGGAATCGAAAATCGCCAACGCCGTCATAATCGCTGCCATGCCAGAGGCCGTTGCCACAGCGCCGACGCCACCCTCGAGATCCGCGAGTGCAGCTTCCAATGCCTTACGCGTCGGGTTGCCAAGTCGAGAATACTCAAATTCTCCGGCGCTGCCAACCTCAGGAAAACGAAAATTTGATGTCTGATAGATAGGTGGCGTGATACTAAGATATGCAGTATCAGTAGCCTGACCTGCGTGCACCAAACGTGTAACGATGTCCATAATATTTTCCTCCCAATGAAGCACGCATTTTACTTGCCCAATGGCAAAATAAATACTAAAGCGAAAGTATTTCTGGCATCTAAACTCGACAGAAAAATACTCCGCTTGAAAAACAAGCGTATCACCCTCATATTTGCTATATAACTGGCGTAAGTCGCTTAATCCTGATTAAAGCTTACGGCACTTGACCCAATCTGCGGTATGCAAGTAAACGAGAGCGCGCCTGCCGCGACCTGGGACTATGTCGGTCAGCGCTACTACTTCTGCTCGCTACATTGTTTGCATACATTTCAGGCTAACCCTGAGTCCGTGACCGCGAAAAATACGTTGCCAGAAAATAAACATGATTGTTGCCAAAGCACTAGCGCCGCTCCTACGACAGACGCGCAAAACCAACCAGGGATTTAATCCTGCCCGATGCACCCTGAGGTAAAACAAAATGGTCCCGGGACGTGCCCCAAATGCGGCATGGCACTCGAAAGCGTAGAGCCTGTTATCGAAGCAGATGAAAGTGTGGAATTGCGCGATACGACGAAACGTTTTTGGGTG
Organism: Betaproteobacteria bacterium; assembly: GCA_947499755.1. Taxonomy (GTDB): domain Bacteria; phylum Pseudomonadota; class Gammaproteobacteria; order Burkholderiales; family CANMPU01; genus CANMPU01. The sequence goes on from CANMPU010000135.1 coordinate 874, forward strand.
AGTCTCGTGTTCGCAGTTCCGCTCCTTGTCATTGCGATGGCGCACATGGCGATGCATATCTCAATGCCAGCCTATTTGCCTGTAAGCGCAATTAGCTGGGTACAACTTGGGTTGGCAACTCCCATCGTTTTCTGGGGAGGATGGCCTTTTCTGGTGCGTGCGTGGCAATCTCTAGTTCATCGACATCTAAATATGTTTACGCTTATCGGACTTGGCGTCATGGTGGCGTATCTCTACAGTGTAGTGGGTGTATTGATGGTCGAGAAATTTCCACCTTCCTTTAAAGATGCGATGGGAAACGTCGGCGTCTATTTTGAGGCCGCTGCGGGGATTATCGTTTTAGTGTTGCTTGGGCAGATCTTGGAGCTGCGTGCTCATAAGCAAACGGGAAACGCCCTACGGGCACTGCTAGAGCTCGCACCCAGCAGTGCACGACGTATTCGAGACGACGAATATGAGGAGGATGTCAACTTAGACCAAATTCAAGTTGGAGACCGATTACGGGTACGCCCAGGAGAAAAAATTCCCGTGGATGGCAAAGTACTCAGTGGCGCGAGCGTGGTCGACGAATCCATGCTCACCGGCGAGCCGATCCCAGTTGAAAAAACTGCTGGCGGCAAAGTCATAGGGGCGACCCTAAATGGTAGTGGCACGCTTGTCATCTTGGCAGAACGCGTGGGCAACGACACCGTGCTGTCCCAAATTGTCCAGATGGTTGCGGCGGCGCAACGAAGTCGTGCGCCAATCCAAAAGATCGCAGACCGCGTCTCGGGATATTTTGTTCCTATCGTCGTCGCCATTGCGTTGATCACCTTTGTAACGTGGTTTCTTTTTGGACCGCAACCAGCGCTTGCGTACGCTTGTATTAATGCGGTCGCAGTACTCATTATCGCGTGCCCTTGCGCTTTAGGACTTGCAACACCAATGTCAATAATGACCGCGACTGGCAAGGCTGCAAGCGTGGGAATATTATTCACGGACGCAGAGGCAATCGAAACCATGCACAAAATTGACACCTTGATTGTCGATAAGACCGGCACCCTTACAGAAGGGACGCCGGAACTAAGTACAATAATTGTGCTAGGCGACATCGACGAAAAGGAATTGCTGCGCGTGGCGGCGAGTTTAGAACAAGGTAGTGAACACCCGCTTGCCGCAGCAATCATCGATGCTGCACGCAAACGTAATATCCAGCTAAGTCCCCCGCAGCAATTTAAAGCCCTACCCGGTATGGGCGTAAGCGGAAATTTGGACCATCGCGAAGTGGCGCTGGGAAATCTCGCTCTTTTGAATATTTTCAAGCTAGATCCCGCGGATGCTCAATCACATGCCGAGCCCTTGCGTCGTGACGGCAGTACAGTCATGTTTGTCATATCCGATCGTAAGATCGTGGGGCTGATCGCCGTAACTGACCCCATAAAAGCGACCACAGCGCAAGCGTTACACGCCCTGCGCGAAGAAAAACTAAACATCGTCATGGTCACTGGAGACGGTGAAACGACCGCTAGAGCCGTCGCCGCAAAACTCGGTATCGACGATGTAGTCGCTGGGGTATTACCAGATCAGAAAGCAGGGATAATAAAACAACGCCAGGAGGATGGGCATATCGTCGCTATGGCAGGCGATGGCATCAATGACGCCCCTGCTCTGGCGCAAGCGCATGTGGGCATTGCGATGGGAACTGGGGCTGATGTAGCGAAAGAAAGTGCTGGCGTAATATTAGTAAAGGGGAATTTACAGCGAATCGTACGTGCGCGACGCCTCAGCCGACTCACTATGCGCAATATCAAACAAAATCTATTTTTTACCTTCATCTATAACCTACTGGGGGTATCGATCGCGGCGGGGGCTCTCTATCCGTTTTTCGGAATTCTATTAAGCCCAGTGGTCGCCGCTGCAGCAATGAGCTTTAGTTCGGTTTCCGTCATACTTAACGCGCTGCGACTTAGACGGGTGAATTTGTGAAAAAGCGAATTGGTAGGCGTAAGTCGCGTTACAATGCCAGCATAAAATAGCATGCTGCGGCTTGATCTAACCTTATGACAGCAATATCACCCTATATATCCGACGCTATCCCAGATAATTTCAATTCACTCGTGCTCGGTAACTCGGTGAAGGGTTCCGCGTTGGTAAATTATTGGGCGGCCAAAGCCGCACCGTGTTTTTTACTCATGCCACGTCTTATCAAGCTGTGCACCGAATATCACGGAAAGTTTTTATTGGTGATGTTGGATACAGATAAATTCGGGCGTTTTGCGAAAACACAGGGCGTTAACAGCGTCCCAACGGTGCGGATATATTTTAAAGAGAAGTTGGTTGACACTATACACGGCGCACAATCTGACGCGGAATTCCGCAAAAAGATAGACCGCTACGCGGTGCGTGAATCTGATCATTTACATCTTGAGGCCGTGCAGTCTTATCAACGCGGTGACATTGGCAACGCATTCAATATTCTTGCGTAGGGTGAGTCGGACGACCTGGAGAATCTGCGGCTCATGGTCGATCACGCCAAATTGCTTATACGAGAACAGCGTTATGCCGAAGCAAATTTTTTACTCGAAGCATTACCAGAATCGGAACGGCGATTGCCAGAGCTTATTTGTTTAAGTGGATTTATTAAATTTAATCAGATTGCGCAAAATGCCCCAGACGCAGAAAGTCTGGCCGCTGAGCTGGCGACGCGCGCCGATAACAATCTTGCGCGTTATCAATTAAGCGCGCTAAAGTTGTTGGCCGGAGAAACCGAAGAGGCGCTAGAGTACCTTTTGGAGATTGTTCGACGCGAACCGGGTTTTGACAATGATGCGGCGCGCCAAAGTATGTTAACAATTTTTCAAACTTTGGGGCCAGACGACGATTTAGTGAAACGATATCGCTCTTTGTTGTCGGGCGTCCTAAATGCCGTACACTAAAATGGGCTCTTACGAAAAATAGTGTTTTCCCGCCAAAAAACCTCCCGATGAAAATTCACGAATACCAAGCGAAGGAAATACTAAAAAAGGTTGGGATTCCCGTTCCTAACGGACAAGTGTGTTTTAGCGTGGCACAAGCGCAAACCGCCGCCACGAATTTAGGCGGGACAACATGGGTTGTTAAGGCACAGATACACGCTGGCGGCCGCGGTAAGGGTGGCGGGGTAAAGCTGGCGCGC
>CANMPU010000136.1 GCA_947499755.1 Betaproteobacteria bacterium
TTTTTTGTTCAATGGACGCATCAATTTTTCTACCTTTAACCAGTGCCCGTAAAGCCCAAAGAAGCTCGAAATCCATACCTGGCTTAACTTGTAAAAATATATCTGCTACCGGCGTGCTCGGGGTGCGACGTACATCGACTAATACAATAGTCCTATCCTTTTTTCCGTTGGGTATGTGCATACCCTTGGGAGTTACCACATAGCGACTGAATAATCGTGGGTGCGATTCTGCGGGGTTCCCCCCCCAAAAAATTACCAAATCTGCACGATTGCGGATTTCACCTAACGTGGCCGTGCTTTCTCCAACACCCTCAAACGCAATGCCGGATGGCCCATGGCATACGGAGGTAGTAGTATCAATCGTCGCTCCAAGAAAATCTGCAACGGCGACAGCATGACGCTGCGCCTCGCATGTGGTGTCGCTCAATCCGTAAACGATAGGAAATTTCGCGTTAACTAAGGTCTGGGCGGCCTCTTCTACGCCCTCTGCGGTTGTCGCTTCCTTACCATCGATCAAAGCAAACGGGCGCTTTTCATAGCCGTGTTCCTTAAACCACGCTCTACCAAGCACACAGGCGTTTTGCGCCTTGGTGATTTTATGTTCGTCGATATCAACCGTAAGAACCATGTCATCACAAACGCAACCACAAAAAGTACAAGTTGCATCTTCTACTGTACGAATATTTTCGCTCATGTCGCACCTCCAGAGTCCATTACAAGCTCGACCTCTACTTCTATATTTTTAGAAATTGGCATTCCGGTACCTGCAGTATCGCTTCCCATCAATTGGCTTGAATTCGGTCCGTAGGCAATAAAAAGAATGCCTGTCGGTAGGTCCTTTGGCTTCTTTCCTTTGCACATCACGATAGTCTCGCCGACTACGGAGCGCAGTCTTAGCTTAACACCTTCTGTGTATCCCAGTCGCGCCATGTCGTCCGTGTTCATCTCAACGGTGGACGTCACCTCGATATACTCCGGCTCTAGCTTTCCCGCACACAAAGAGGTTCCCTGTTTGTTACTGCGGCCACCGATTAAAATAAACGTTTGCGTCATCAAGGCTTAGATCGATAATTTTTTAGTTTTACAGCTTTTAGCTTGTAACTTCCATTGGGTCCTGACGTTCCCGAGATTATAGTACAGCAAGCATTTCTGAGATTTTCGTAAACTTTTCCCGCGGCTTGTCTTTCGCTTTACCACGTTCAATTTCTGCGGCATCGATTTTGCGCCAGTCAGCATAACTGATTACACGCACATTGCGCGCTTTTAATAATGGATAGAGGGCCTCGGCTCCGGGTTTCGCCTGGGATTCGAAATTCGCAAGGTCCTGAAGTAGGGATTGAACCGTCTCTACGCTATCCGCTCTATTAGTACCAATAATACCGCTGGGGCCACGTTTAATCCAACCGGAGCAATAAAGCCCAGGCAGTACGTCGTTGCCATTAATTATTCGACCGTCGCGATTTGGAAACACGCCTTTTTTATCATCGAAGGGGAGGCCAGCTAATGGGAGACCTCGATAACCAATACTGCGAAATAATAATCCACAATCCATTTCTAGAGCTTCGCCAGTACCACGCGCACTCTGGTTGAAAGGATCTCCATCTAAGCGATTTTTTTCGAGTACAATTTTCTCCAGGCGGCCTGCACCTTTTAGCGCTGTCGGACTTCTGAAAAAATGAAAGTGGCAACGCTTGCTTTTCGTAGGGGCGCCGCGGGTTCCCCAGCTTTTAAACGTCTCCACATTTTTTGCACTGACAGGATTATTTTTGTCTTCGAGTTCGACGATACTTTGTGGGTTTAGATCCAATTCCGCAGGATCAATGATTGGATCACAGTCTTCCAGCTCTCCCAGCTCTCTAAGTTCGCGATTAGTAAACTTCGCTTGTGCCGGACCCCTACGACCAATCACATGGATTTCCCTCACTCTACTGCGCGCGAGGGCATCTAACGCGTGTTCCGCTATATCGGTCTGCTTAAGTTCATTCACTGTCTTCGACAGTATGCGGCACACGTCTGCTGCCACGTTTCCTTGGCCGATAATTGCGACAATTTCGGACGACAAATCAAAATCACGATCGCGATAATCTGGATGCCCGTTATACCAACCCACAAACTCAGTTGCCGTATAGCTACCCAATAAATTTTCTCCTGGCACACCAAGTTTACGGTCGGTTTCTGCCCCGCAAGTAAATATTACGGCGTGATAGGTCTTTCGCAATTGTTCAACAGTAAGGTCTCGACCGACAGTAACGTTACCCAAAAAATTAAAATTGGGAGTTTGACCAATCTTGTCGTAGAGCTGCATTGGTTGCTTAAGTTTCGGGTGGTCGGGGGCAACGCCGCTTCGTACTAGACCGAAAGGCACGGGTAACCGTTCGAACATATCAATATGCACGGTATGTCCGGATTTGAACAAGGCCTCTGTCGCGTAGAAGCCACTGGGGCCGCTTCCAACAATAGCCACCCTTAACGGGTTATCTATGGTCCCGAGATGACTCAAAGTAAACTCCCCCTCGCGGAATTGCGCGATTCACACCGCGGCTATTTATTATTTTCTAGAAAAATCCTTAATAACCAAGCGCTGCTTTCTTTTCTTCTGCCGTAGGCAATGGATCCTCTTTATCTTCTATTACCGGCAAATTAGGTGCGCGCTCCGCGTTAATCTGAATCCAGTGTTTTTTGTCATCTGGAATATCATCGCCCTCGAAAATCGCATGGACCGGACAAACTGGCACGCACGCGCTGCAATCAATGCAGACCTCTGGGTCGATATAAAGCATATTGCCATCCGCATGAAAACAACCTACAGGGCATACCGTGACGCAATCGGTAAAGCGGCATTTTTCACAATTATCGGTTACGACGGTTGTCATTCGCTTCTCCTCAGATGCAGATTTTTGGTTAGATTGAAGTTAATTCACGATTTTTAAAACTCGAGCGAGTATACCAATTTCGTGCAAACTAATAAACCTGTCTACCGATCCCGTCTAAACCCAGTAATCCACATATCGTCCACAATTATATCCACAACCGTTGTGTATAAATCTACCGGTATTCTCTAACATTCGCCACAAATCTTACATTGAGGATCTTTGCTAAAACTGACGCACCGCCAGCGGTGTGACATTGCGTCTAACAACAGTAATTTCCCTACAAGTCGTTCACCTATCCCTAACAACAACTTAAGCGCTTCAGCCGCTTGTATCGAACCAATGATGCCGACGGTTGGCGCAAATACCCCCATCACCGCACAACGCGTCTCCTCGATTTCACCCGCCTCAGAGTATAAACACTGGTAGCACGGACTCGTGGGTTCGCGAAAATCGAACACGGTCACCTGGCCGTCGAAGCCAATAGCGGCGCCGGAAACTAGGGGTTTGTGCAATTTAACGCAGGCACGATTTACCGCGTGGCGTGTCGTAAAATTGTCGCTCGCGTCAATAACCAGGTCAGCCTCACGGGCGATTTCTAATAACCTGCTTTCGTCGACGCGTTCCGCTATCGCTTCAACCTTAATTTCTGGATTAATTCGGCGCAACGTATCCTGGGCTGACTCAACCTTAGGTTTTCCAATAGATGAAGTTTGGTGGACAATCTGCCTCTGTAGATTCGCCAGATCAACCGCGTCACCGTCGCATAAGGTGATGCGCCCGACGCCGCTCGCGGCAAGATACATGGATATCGGTGCGCCTAAACCACCCACACCAACAATGACGACGCGTGATTCCAGCAGGCGCTTTTGGCCCTCGATTCCTATCGAGGGCAATAATATATGACGGCTATACCTTAAGAGCTGCTGATCGTCCACGAATAACGAATGCGCGTTGCGATAGAAGAACAGTTTGTTTAGAGAATAAATTTCCCAAGAAATTATTTCTGTAGAATTTGTATTCCTTTAAGCAAATTCAACGCTTGGCTTAATTGGAAATCCCCTTTAGCGACAGCATCACCGGTATCCGGCGTTTCTGATTTACCTTGAGTACCGT
>CANMPU010000137.1 GCA_947499755.1 Betaproteobacteria bacterium
GTTGGATCGCGGAGCAATGACAAGTTATCTCGGAAACTATAGTGACTATGAAACCAAGAAAACAGAGGATTCGGTGACCGAGTCAATTCATCACGGCAAATTCGATAAATTCCTCGCGCAGGAAGAAATTTGGATCCGTAAAGGGATAGAGGCGCGACGAACACGCAATGAGGGAAGAGTACGACGGCTAGAACAACTGCGCCGTGAAAGAGCGCAACGCCGCGACCGCTTAGGAAGTGTGAATTTTCAAGTGGATCAAGGGCTGAAGTCGGGTAAGATGGTCGCTGAACTTGAAAATGTCACAAAATCCTTTGGCGACAAAGTCGTGATCCGAGATTTTTCTAGTATTGTTTTGCGCGGTGATAAAGTTGGTTTGGTGGGGCCAAATGGTATTGGTAAGAGCACCCTACTGAAATTAATTTTGGGAGAATTTACGCCGGATCAAGGTAGCGTACGTCTAGGTTCAAAACTAGCAATTGCCTATTTCGATCAGTTTCGCGAGAAGCTTGATGACGAGGCAATGGTGTCGGATACGATAGTTCAAGGATCACAGTTTGTCGAAATCGCGGGACAACGTAGACATGTGATTAGCTATCTGGAAGACTTTCTATTTGCTCCAGAGCGTGCGCGTGCTAAGGTTTCCGCGTTGTCCGGCGGTGAACGTAATCGCTTGCTGCTCGCGCGTCTCTTCAGTCGACCAGCAAACGTCTTAGTGCTTGACGAGCCGACTAACGACCTTGATATTGATACCTTAGAGCTATTAGAAACGTTGTTACAAGAATATAGTGGGACAGTATTTATCGTCAGTCACGATCGCGAATTCTTAGATAATATCGTTACGCAGGTGATCGTATTTGAAGGGGATGGTAACCTGGTCGAATACGCTGGCGGATATCGCGATTGGACAGGCGCCCAGGCAATCAAATCGAATAAGCCTAAAAAATCGCAGCCGCTAGAGTCTTCTCCTAAAACGCCCAAAGCCACGCGACCGGCAAAACTCACATTTCGTGAAACCCAAGAATTGGAATCAATTGCGCAGGTCATAGCCTCATTGGAACAAGAGCGTAATCAACTTGCGCAAAAGCTAATGGCGCCAGAACTTTATCGCGAGAGCGCAGAGGGGGTTAAACAATTGCAAAACCAACTTGCGCACAACGAGGTGCAAATACATCAAAAAATGGCGCGTTGGGAAGCACTGGAACTGAAGAAAGCCGCCACGGTACTTAGCCAGCCCGGTTCTGCGGTGAGCTACTGATCGACGTTAGAGGCTGTGGCATAATATTTGAAATGAACAATATGGAACGACCCTGCGCGATGGACAGATTAAAACAAGTATTGTCTAGTCCTGACGATTCCTTAAATTTAGTGGAAGCGGCTTTGTTGATTGCGTGCGAGGAGTATCCGGGGCTAGACACCAGTGAGTACATGGGACGAATCGCAGCATTAAGCGACAGCCTGCAGCGTCGTTTACGCAAAGATATTAGTCCCGCCGATACGATACGCGCGTTAAATGCATTTCTATTTGTTGAGCACGGGTTTGCCCCAGATACTGGCGAATATCATGACCCGCGCAACTGTTTTCTCAATGAAGTACTCGATCGAAAAATAGGCATCCCGATTATCCTATCTATCCTTTATATGGAGGTCGGCAATCGACTGGGTTTACAGTTCGAAGGCATCTCGTTTCCAGGACATTTTTTAGTGAAATGCCCGCTACGTGGAGGCGTGGTTATTCTTGACCCATTTGCAGGGGGCATTTCGTTGAGCGTCGGCGATCTACAGCAGCGATTACAAAATATCTATGGAGGCGATGCACCGGCAGAGACAGCAGTCACGCGTATGCTGGTAGGGGCCAGTAAGAAAGAGATACTCGCGCGGATATTGCGAAATTTAAAAAATATCTATTTGTACAACAATCAACTGCCTCAGGCCCTTTCCGCAACAGACCGCATCATCACTCTTACTCCGGAGGCCGTGGACGAGATCAGAGATCGTGGTCTAATATATTTTGGGCTTGAGTGTTACCGTCCTGCCAAGGCCGACATTCAACATTATCTTCAACTTGTACCAGAAGCTACTGACGCTGAAGAATTACGCGAACGTCTCATTGAGCTGCACACGCTGAGTGGAACCATAAATTAGAATAAATTGATGGAAAGCAAAGTCGCAAAGGAATGGATGGAGGCATTGGCGAGAACGGCAAACGCAAAAGATTTTGCTGCACATATGGATTTGATATCGCAAAAGGTCAAGGTATTTGGCTTGCCAGATATTGAGCACGTAAATTACGAAGGCTGGGCAGCACAATGTAAGCATGAGTTTGAGCAGGGCCTATTGAAAAGTTATCGCTACGACGGCATAAACGTACTAATGATGATGCCCGGCAAAGTTGCATTTGAGACCAAAGAAACACTCGAGGCAAGTGATGGCACGATGAATGTTATGGATGTCGAGATCGTGATTGAAAAGGAAAGCGACGGCAAGTGGCGAGTGGTCCAAGAGAACGTCAAGGTATCGCCTTCCCGTTTGAACCAAGTCGAATGATTTCCGTCTAAAAATATCTTTACTATCGGTGGAAAGGCTATGAAACGTATTTTATTGTTTTTGGGTACCAACCTTGCCATTCTGCTCGTTCTGAGCATTACCATGCAATTGCTCGGCGTTGACAAAATGCTCAATCAGCAGGGCGAAAATAATTTTGCCGGGCTGTTAATTTTTTCTGCAATCATGGGTTTCGCCGGCTCGCTGATTTCGCTTGCCATGTCGAAATGGACCGCGAAGCGTATGACAGGCGCAAATGTCATTACGACGCCATCCAATCCAACCGAAGTCTGGTTGCTGGCTACCGTAAAAAGACAGGCCGAAGCAGCAGGTATCGGCATGCCCGAAGTCGCGATTTATAACGCGCCGGATGTCAACGCCTTTGCCACCGGCATGAACCGCAACAATGCCTTGGTGGCCGTAAGCACGGGATTATTGAATTCTATGGATAAGGACGAAGCCGAAGCGGTGCTGGGTCACGAGATCACCCACGTCGCCAATGGCGATATGGTGACGCTTGCACTCATCCAAGGTGTGGTGAATACATTTGTTATCTTTTTATCCCGTATTGTTGGACAGATCGTCGATAAAGCCGTGTTTAAAACGACGCGTGGTCACGGGCCAGGATTCTGGATCACGACCATGATTGCGCAACTGGTACTCGGAATCTTGGCGAGCATCATCGTCATGTGGTTTAGCCGTCAGCGTGAGTTTCGTGCCGATGCAGGTGGTGCACGGTTAGTCGGTAAGGGTAAGATGATTGCTGCGCTCGAACGTCTAAAACAGGCGTATCAACAACCTCATCTTCCAGACAAAATCGCTGCTTTTGGGGTTTCTGGGAATGTTGGTGTGGGGATAAAACGCCTATTTATGTCACATCCGCCTCTAGACGAACGCATTGCCGCGTTACGAAATAGCGTCGATTAAATCGACGCTATTTCTAGTTCGAAAACCAGAATTTGGCTACTTGCGGTGCTTGGGCGCTAGCCGCATTGAGTGAAACGGCATTGACAGGTGTTGCCGCTTCTTCCGCGGCCGGTGTTGGTTTCTCAGATACTTCCGCAACCTCCACAACCTCCGCAACCGGTACATCAGATATTACTTCCATGTCCGGATTGATGGTTAATTGCGGGCTAAGTTCTGCAGACGGCGTTGCTATTGCTTTTTGTGCATCGGTGTCATTTTCCGACACGACTTCTTCATCACCATCTAAGCGGCCGCTGCTTTGGCTGCCATTCTTGTCCTGTGGAGGATTGCCATCGTACACTTGATCGCGGCGCCGTTGTAGATAGGCATCGCGTAAAAACGCGTACGGCTCTAGAGCCGCCTCTTCAAATACTTTTTCTGCTTCTAGTGTATCGCTACGCACGCTGGTAACTTTAAGTACAATCGTTTTGTTGCGCGTGGGGATATCGCCGAGCTGCATTATTGGGTCGATCTGAT
>CANMPU010000138.1 GCA_947499755.1 Betaproteobacteria bacterium
CTGCCGCAACCGATGCGGGACTCGCACAAATACACGAGCAAATAAAACAGATTAAGGAAGACTACGAAGCCCGTATCCAAGCTTTAGAGAAACGCCTACAAAAAACAGAAGCTAAAGCGGATAAAGCCGAGGATGTTGCTGCACAGGCGGAAAATACAGCGTCGATAGCCACGTCGCGCCCTGCGTCGGAGAATGCATTTAACCCCGGGGTATCTCTCATTCTTCATGGGACATACAACAATTTATCTCAAGACCCGGTGAATTTTCAGATAACGGGGTTTATGCCAACAGGCGGTGAAGTCGCACCGGAAACGCGCGGATTTAGTCTTTCGGAATCCGAATTAGTGGTCGAAGCGAATATTGATGATAAGTTTCGCGGTGTAGGAATATTCGCGTTTGCGCCAGATGACACGATTGCAGTCGAGGAAGCTTATTTCCAGACACTTGGTTTATCTAACGGACTCACGATTAAAGGCGGTCGATTTTTTTCTGGAGTTGGATATTTGAATGAAATGCATCAGCACGCCTGGGATTTTGTTGATGCGCCGTTACCTTACAAAGCATTTCTCGGCGGCCAGATGGGTGATGACGGGGTACAGGTGAAGTGGATCGCACCAACAGACACACTGGTGGAACTTGGTGCGGAAATCGGCAAGGGAAGATCTTTCCCCGGAACGGATCGAAATAAAAATGGGTCTTCATCTGGCGCAGTGTTCGCCCATATTGGCGGCGATATCGGTCCGGGCAGAAGCTATCGTGCAGGGATTTCTTACCATCGCACCTCGCCGGAAGGTCGCGAATACGACGATACCGATTCCATAGGGAATAGCGTAACCAATTCATTCACCGGGGACAGCAAATTTTGGATGACGGATTTCGTGTTCAAGTGGGCGCCGAACGGCAATCCGACACATACGAATTTTAAACTGCAAGGCGAGTATATACGCGCAACAGAGGATGGGATTCTTAATTTCGATATCAACGGCGCGTCGACTGTTCTCGCGGGACCCGCTCCCGTGTCTTATTCCACGAAACAATCCGGTTGGTATCTGCAAGGGGTGTATCAATTCGCTCCGCAATGGCGTGCAGGTCTACGCTATGACCGTTTGAATTTTGGTACAGTTAATATAAGCAGCGACGTATCGGCAACGCTGACCGGCGCGGACTTTCCGATTTTTACGCCGCACGATCCCGATCGTACAACGATTATGTTCGACTACAGCCGGAGCGAATTTAGTCGGTTCCGGCTGCAGTTCGCTTCCGATAAATCTCGTCTTGGCGCATCCGATGACCAGGTTTTCTTGCAATACATCTATAGCTTGGGCGCGCACAGAGCGCATAAATATTAATCTTTAGGATAACCTTATATTTTGGAACTATCATGAAAAATACACTGTTAAAAATATTACTTATCGGCGCGATATGGTCGGTCGGCATGCCTGCTTACGCAGCACTTAAGGTATTTGCGTGTGGACCAGAGTGGGGAGCGCTGGCTAAGGAAATCGGTAAAGAAAATATAAGTATATATACCGCAATCACTGCATTGCAGGACGCACATCGCATTGAGGCGCGGCCTAGTCTGATTGCGCAAGCACGCAAGGCAGATGTGATGATTTGTAGCGGCGCAGAACTTGAAGTAGGTTGGGTGCCGCTGTTGCTTAGGCAATCGGGCAATGCGCGTATTCAACCGGGTCAGCCGGGTTATATTGAGGCGTCGAGTTTTGTTGCGAAGCTAGAAATCCCGCGTATTCTCGACCGTTCACAAGGAGATGTGCATCCTCAGGGGAATCCACACGTTCATCTCAATCCACATAATATTGCGACGATTGCGCATGTAATTGCGGAAAGATTTGCTCGGCTCGACGCCCAGAACGCCATGGCCTATAAGAATAATGAAAGCGTATTTCAGAGTCGTTGGAACCAAGCGATTGCACATTGGGAACAGATCGCATCCCCGCTAAGGGGTATGCCCGTGGTTGTATACCATAAGGACATGTCTTATTTTCTCGATTGGTTGGGTTTGAAAGAAGTCGGCAGCCTAGAACCGAAACCGGGTATTCCACCGAGCACGGGCCATTTGTCAAAATTATTAAGTCAGTTGGAAGGCCAGCCGGCAAAGGCAGTGGTGTATTCACCGTATAACAATCCCGATGCCGCCAAATGGCTTTCGGAAAAAGAGAAGATTCCGGCATTAGGCCTACCCTACACGGTGGGAGGGAGCGATAAAGCTTCCGATCTTTTTGGGTTATTCGATGATATGATCGCCCGACTTCTTTCCGCTAAATAATGGCGCAAGCGAATTTTGCGCAGCGCGTTAGCACATGTCATCGACACTAACGATCATAATTCCAGCGCTCATCGCCGGATTGTTGATTACCGCAACCCATGCCCCGATGGGAATCCACGTGCTGACGCGCGGTATCGTGTTTATCGATTTGGCGATTGCGCAAATCGCCGGTGTCGGCGTCATGCTCGCAGACTGGCTAGGTTTTGAACCCCAAGGTTGGGCGGTCCAGGTCTCCGCATTGAGCGCCGCATTGATGGGGGCATTTTTGCTGACCTGGTGTGAAAAAAAATGGCCTGACGTCCAAGAAGCGCTCATCGGTACGGTTTTTGTTTTGGCCGCCACCGGCGCCATATTGTTGCTTGCGGGGAATCCACATGGTGGAGAACATCTTAAAGACTTACTCGTAGGCCAAATATTATGGGTGCGCGAGAGTCAATTGTTCATTGTCGCCGCTGTTTATGCCTTGATCTTAGCCGTATGGTTCGGTCTCGGGCAACATGTAGGTAGGACGGGGTTTTATGTATTATTCGCCTGCACCGTCACTGTGTCAGTGCAATTAGTCGGACTTTACTTGGTATTTGCAAGTTTGATCATTCCTGCGCTCGCGTCCCGCCGCATGGCAAAATGCCGGCTTGCGTTCGCTTATCTCACAAGCGTGCTTGGTTACGTGCTTGGATTGGGTGCCTCGGTGTTAACGGACTTGCCTTCTGGCGCGGTGATCGTTTGGGTGATGGCGATTGTTTCGGTCGTTGGATATGCGCTTACTGCGCCAAAACCTGTCACAGCGTCCTAGCGCTTCGCTGCGTAAATACGCAATAGTCACTATAATAACGCTATTGCGCTCACAGTCGAGTGTGGCTATCTGGTTTAACATCATTTAATGAAAGAAGAATTTCACGGCACGACGATTTTATCGGTACGACGTGGCACGCGCGTTGCAATTGGCGGTGATGGCCAAGTCACGCTGGGAAATATCGTGGTTAAGGCGAGCGCGCGCAAAGTTCGGCGTCTTTATCACGACAAAATCCTTGCAGGTTTTGCAGGCGGAACTGCGGATGCATTTACCTTGTTCGAACGCTTTGAAGCCAAGTTGGAAAAACACCAGGGAAACCTGATGCGCTCGGCCGTGGAATTGGCAAAAGACTGGCGTAGCGATCGAATTTTAAGGAAGTTGGAAGCGATGCTTGCCGTTGCCGATCGTGAGTCATCGCTTATCATCACAGGCAGCGGTGATGTTCTGGAGCCGGAGCAGGGCTTGGTCGCTATTGGTAGCGGTGGCGCCTTTGCGCATTCCGCTGCGCGCGCGCTTTTAGAAAACACAGAGCTTGCGGCAGAAGAGATCGTTAAGCGCGCCCTAGTCATTACAGGCGATATTTGCATATACACCAACCAACAACACGTCATCGAAGTATTGGAATAGCCCCATTGACGTGTTCGCGAACACGTGACTACTTTATCATTTATCACTAGATTCTCGTAGATATGACACCCCAAGAAATTGTTCGCGAACTCGACAAACATATCATTGGACAGGATGCAGCCAAGCGTGCGGTCGCCATCGCACTTAGAAATCGCTGGCGACGACAACAGGTGCCCGAGCCGCTACGAACTGAGATTACTCCGAAGAATATCCTCATGATAGGGCCGACTGGCGTAGGCAAAACAGAAA
>CANMPU010000139.1 GCA_947499755.1 Betaproteobacteria bacterium
GGGCTACTTTCTGATCGTCGCCGATTTTATCAATTGGGCGAAGCAAAATGGTATACCGGTTGGCCCCGGTCGCGGCTCGGGCGCAGGCTCTCTGGTCGCATTTAGCCTAGGTATCACCGATTTGGATCCGCTGCGCTACGACCTTCTATTTGAGCGCTTTCTTAACCCAGAGCGTATATCGATGCCAGACTTTGATATTGATTTTTGCCAGGACGGTCGAGAACGCGTCATCGATTACGTTAAGAATAAGTACGGCAGCGACTGTGTGTCGCAAATCGTGACGTTTGGCACGATGGCGGCCAAGGCCGTGGTACGTGACGTGGGTAGAGTATTGGATCTGCCCTATAGTTTTGTTGATCAGCTGGCAAAGCTCATTCCGTTCGAGATCGGCATGACGCTAAAGAAAGCACGTGAGCAAGAACCCTTGTTGAACCAGCGCGCGGCGAAGGAAGAGGAGGTCAAAGAACTTCTGGAATTGGCAGAACGCCTGGAAGGGATTACGCGCAATGTGGGCATGCATGCGGGGGGTGTATTGATTGCACCGGACAAACTCAGCGAGTTTTGCCCGCTCTACGTGGCACAAG
Source organism: Betaproteobacteria bacterium (assembly GCA_947499755.1). Taxonomy (GTDB): domain Bacteria; phylum Pseudomonadota; class Gammaproteobacteria; order Burkholderiales; family CANMPU01; genus CANMPU01. The sequence continues at coordinate 585 of CANMPU010000139.1, forward strand.
GAACCGACAGTGTTATCAGTCAATTCGACAAGGACGATGTTGAGGCAGTGGGCTTGGTCAAATTCGACTTCTTGGGTCTACGCACTTTAACCATACTCGATTGGGCAATAAAATTTATTCGCAGACTCCATCCAGCGCTCGCAACTTTTTCTTTGAACAATATCGTCGAAGATGACCCGGCAACTTATCGCCTGTTTGGCGACGGCAAAACGACCGCGGTGTTTCAGTCGGAATCACGTGGCATGAAAGAGTTGATGAAGCGACTAAAGCCAGATTGCTTCGACGACATTGTCGCTTTGATGGCGTTGTATCGCCCAGGGCCGCTGAACTCAGGCATGGTCGACGATTTTATTAAACGCAAACAAGGAAGAGAAAGCGTTGATTACTTTCATCCGAAATTAGAAACCGTATTAAAGCCAACCTATGGCGTAATCGTCTACCAAGAACAGGTGATGCAGATCGCGCAAATTCTTAGTGGTTATTCTCTCGGCAACGCTGATCTGCTGCGCCGCGCTATGGGGAAGAAGAAACCTGAAGAAATGGCCAAGCACCGTAGCATCTTCGTCGACGGTGCGGTAGAACGTAGTGTCAATCGTCGTAAGGCCGAGCATTTGTTCGATCTTATGGAAAAATTTGCCGAATATGGTTTTAATAAATCGCATTCCGCGGCGTATGCTGTGATCGCATATCAAACGGCATACCTCAAAGCGCATCATCCCGCCGCATTCATGGCTGCGACTCTATCTTCGGATATGGATGACACGGATAGAGTGCAACAACTCTACGAAGAATGCGTTGCTGCTCAACTGGAAATATTGCCCCCCAATATTAATGAAGGCGACTATCGCTTTATCCCCGTGAATGAAAGGCAAATCTGCTATGGCCTAGGCGCAATTAAGGGCACCGGGGAAACGGCAATAACGCATATCACGCACGTGCGTGAACAAGGTGGGCGGTTTGTAGATTTATTCGATTTTTGCCAGCGCATCGATAAGCGCATGGTGAATCGTCGCTCTATTGAATCATTGATGCGCGCCGGGGCTTTTGATCATATTACCGATGATAGAGCGCGCTTACTAGCATCGTTGGGCATTGCGTTAGAAAAGGCAGAACAAGAAAGCCGCGCCGCGCAACAAAATAGTTTATTTGAGAAATTAGATGACCACGACAACCCTAAACTCGGACTAATACAAGTACCACGTTGGTCCGAAAGGGAACAACTTACAAACGAAAAGCTTGCTCTCGGGTTTTATTTTAGCGGGCATCCGTTCACAGCATATAAAGAACAACTGCGCGAGTTAATCACCACGCGTCTTGATCAGATCACGGCGGATACGCAACCGCTGCTAGCAGGTATCATCCAGGGCGTACGTACGCAGCAAACGCGCCGCGGGCGCATGGCCATCATCACCGTAGACGATAGTTATGGTCGTGTTGAAGTTGTCATCTTTAGCGAATTGTTCGATGCAAACCGTAGTTGGCTTAAAGAAGATCAACTACTCGTCATCGAAGGAAAAGTAAATGCTGATGAATATTCCGGTGGCCTAAGGGTAAATGCAGAAAAATTGTATGATCTCGCCGGTGCGCGCAATCGCTACGCCAAAGAAATGCGGCTTACCTGTAATGGCCAATCCAATGGACAAAAATTACGCGAGCTCCTCACGCCTTATCGGCCTGGTACCTGTCCCGTGACTGTTGTCTATTTAAACCACGGCGCGACCTACAAACTTGAATTAGGGAACGAGTGGAAAGTGAATTTGCAAGACAATTTATTGCTGTCGCTTTCGACCTGGCTTAAAGAAGAGAATGTACAAATTGTCTATTAGTGGGGCGGTTGCTACTTGACTTCACTATATCTTCAACAAATAACAGTGGACAGACCACAGTGTCCCATTCTACGAACCTAGCATAGCAAATTAACATTGCTATTTATTTTTCCTTCTGACAAATACTACAAAATATACGAACATGATCGTCGCCAGTGAAAATACGATTACTGGTAGGTTGCCAAAGCGCACATAGGGCGTTGCGCCCTCTTTTCCTTGCACATTGCGCGTTACGGACGCTGCGGTAAATTGCGGCGCGACTGCTTCCACTTCGCCATGTGAATTAATGATTGCCGTCATGCCAGTGTTGGTTGCGCGCAGCATCGCGCGCCCAGTTTCTATTGCGCGCATTTGCGATATCTGTAGGTGTTGCATAGGCGCAAGCGAGCGTCCGAACCAGGCAATGTTACTGACATTGACCAATAGCGTCGCCTCAGGAAGTTGGCGTATGATTTCTTCGCCAAACGCGTCTTCGTAACAAATGTTTACTGCTATTTTTTGCCCGGCAATATTGATGGGGCGTTGATTCGTTGCGCCGCGCGAGAAATCTGCCAGGGGGATTTGCAAAATATTGTTCACCCAATCTAACATGGGTCGGAATGGAATAAATTCTCCCAGCGGAACGAGGTGCACCTTACGATAATGTTGTGCTGTGTCGCGTCCTAGAGCAATGACACTATTAAAATAAATTTCCTTTCCTGCCAACTCGGGAACACCGATCAATAGCGCCCCACCCTGAGCCGCCACATGAAGTTTAAGACGATCGAGATAATCGCTGGGGATTTGATGATAGAAGATCGGTATTGCGGTCTCTGGTAGTACGATAAGTTTTGCGTCGCTTGCCGTTATTAGTTGTTCATAGAGCGACATGGATGCGGAAAGGCTCTGCGCTTGCCACTTCACATCTTGTGGTATGCCGCCCTGTAATAGGCTTACTTTGATTGGCTCGCCTAGGGGTTTTGTCCAGGGGACTTGTTTCAATCCAAGCCCGGCAACCCAAATCACGGCAATCGGAATTCCGCAAGCGATACATGTAATGATGCGTCGCTGAATGCATGAGGCGCTACGCAGCCTCAGCACGAGTTGTGCCACGAAGCCCGCAGTAATTGCCGTCATCAAGGTGACGCCGTATACGCCAATTACTGGAGCGTAGCCCGACAATGGACTACTAGGCGCTTGCGAATAGCCGACGGCGAGCCAAGGAAATCCAGTGAGTATCCAGCCTCTGACCCATTCCGTTGCTACCCAGCACACAGGCATGATCACAATGTGGCGCGCGCTACCTTTTGAAGATGATTGCAACAAACCGGCGAGCGCTGGAAATACAGCGAGCACACAGCAAAAACCTAGTGTTGCCAGCCCTGCTAACCACGCCGATAAACCGCCGAAAGTATGAATGCTGACGTAAACCCAGCTTACGCCAAAAAGAAAGAGTCCGAGTCCGAATGAAAAGCCAACGACAACGGCTTGCTTTTTGTTATTACAGCTCCCCCATATTAGGAATAAGCCGG
>CANMPU010000140.1 GCA_947499755.1 Betaproteobacteria bacterium
GCACGATGGCGATGCCGAATTCTCCGAGGATGATGTAATAAGGTGTATTGGAGATCATGCGGCAGTTGTGATAGCTCCACCAGTTGATGCGCCGTGCCATTTCTTCATAGTAGGGGATGTTGATGGCGCCGACGATGCCGATCATTACCAGGCCCCAGTCTTTATAGCGCTGCCACAACCACAGTCCCACGTATCCGAATTGCACGGCGACGATTTCCCAAGCGAATGGCATCCAGATCGGCGAGCGCCATAACATTGGGCCACCACCGATGGAATAATCCATCGTGTTGGTGTAATCGACCAGCCAGGCATCTGCTAGTAATTCTGTGAATCCGACGGCCAGACCAAAAAGCATTAGGCGCGCGAGGAGTTCGCCACGACGTAACATTACGTAGCCAAGAAGCAGACCGTTATCTATAAGGCTAAGCGCGAGGCCGGTCTTCCAATCAGACCAGGGTGCGAACGTCAGCAGAGCAACGGCGACGATGTTGATGACTATAGTCGCCAGCACCACGCGTAGCGGCTTTTGGTCAAATGAGTGAGTTGATATGTCTAACGTTGTCATACGGTCCGCTTCGATTATTTTACTTAACCTGTTCCCACCCAGACTTATTCCAACGCAGAATAACAGTCGACAGTGGGTAAGACGATGTACGTGAGATGTGATTTCCCAACGCGCGTAGTGTTGCTATTCCGTTCGGTGTAGAGCCGTCACCAAAAAGTACAATCTCCGGATCGGGCACCATGACAATCAGTTGATGGTGCAGTGTCGCAGAAAGCTTTTTCCAGTCGGAAAGAAAAATAATGCGGCTTGAAGCGTAATCTTCGCCAGCGATGGCCCCAGGCGATTTGTCGGCGGGCAACTTTGCAACCGTCGCGAGTGGCTTAAACATTGCACGCAGATTCTGCTCACCAATCTTGAATAATTCATCTTCAGTTAGACCTAGCTTCGCTAACTCTTTGTTGCCGAAAAATTTAGTCGAGTGTGTGAAATCGAGGAGTGGCACAACTGCAAGGTCGGGAGTGAGCGGATGTGCGTATAGTAAGATACCTCCCGTATTATTTTCTTGTTGAATTTGTGCGATGGCTTCTTTGCTGCGAATCGCAAGGCGAATCATTGACTTTTCAATCGGGCGCAATCTTTCGCGCATTAAATCAGCGACGCCTTTCGCGTAGTGCTCAATCGCAGCAGCGCAGTTTTCGGTGTTTGCGGCGCAAAATGAATAAAGGCTGTCTAGGCTTACGGGGCCGCTAGACTCACCGTCTTCTCGCTTGCCTTCGAGATTGAGCGCACCGACGGGCGAGATTTTAATTTCGGGTACTTGTTGGGCAACTTTTTCGCCGATGAATTCTGTAAAGCTCGCTTCGTCCGCAGGAATGGTTTGTGCGTGGGCAGTCGTTGTTGCACAGAAGAGGATCGCAATTAGGGATAGATAAGATATTTCACGAATTGACATAGTTAAAGTGATATTTTTTCCGAAAAAGCTTAGCTTGGATGAATGATACATAATTTGCTTAACTACGATGAAGAATTATTTTGGCAAGTGTGGAAGCTAAATAGAGCTCCGGATTCTAAACGTTTAGAGCCTATTGTCATACACGAAAAAGAAGTCACCAACCACCAGCGCATTCCGGCGCAAGGCGGAATGCAGTATTTGAGCTAATGTCAGCCTATGGTTGTCTCTAGACGCCAATTTTCGCGGCAGAACAGTAACTAGTTTGATGAGCAAACTAATATAGCGCGATGACGTTCGGCACCAATTGAATTACCTCGCTAGATACAAATAAGATGTGTGTAATTAAGCGACAGCATATAATTTGCCTTGTTTAATTGTCTATGCGCAGCCATTTTTTTAAAAACAATAAATAGCTCACCGATTTGTGAAAAGCCGATCGCTCGTTTTGCTAATGTGCGTCGCCGAAGTGATCGGCATGGCGGCGTATTCAGGTTTTATTGCGCAAATCCCTTTATTTGCACGCGAGTGGGGTTTATCCACGATTGCAATTGGCTGGGTGAGTAGCGCGTTTTATATCGGGTATATGGTGGCAGTCCCGGTACTGGTTACGCTGACAGATCGTATTGATCCACGTCGAATATATTTATGGTCTATGGCACTGAGCGCTCTTGCGACGCTCGGATTTTCACTTGCCAGCGGATTTTGGTCTGCGTTTGCTTGTCAGGTTTTTTTAGGTGCCGGGCTCGCGGGAACTTATATGCCCGGGTTGAGATTATTGACTGATTATTTGGCAGAGCCGACACGATCTCGCGCGGTGACGCTCTACACCGGAAGTTACGCGCTCGGCACCGCCATTTCTTTTGTGCTAATCGGACAGTTATCTCATGCCCTAGGATGGCGCTGGGCGTTGGGCTTAGCGGCGCTTGGTCCCGTGATTGCATTTTTCATTGTCGTAACCCTATTTCGGGCGAGGGCTAACTCTTCGACGACATCTCTTGCGACGCTTTTTGATTTCAGGCCGGTGCTGCGCAATCGGGCCGTGATGGCACGGGCGATTGCTTATGCTGCACATAGCTATGAGCTATTCGGACTGTGGTCTTGGACAGTGGCCTTTCTCGTGTTTGCCTATACACTACAACCCGCATCTCCTTTTCAAATTAACCCGACTTTCGTTGCGGCTGCTTTAACCCTAATGCTGTTACCAGCAAGTTTTATTGGAAACGAGTGTGCAGTTCGCTTCGGTGCACGGCGTTGGATTATTAGCGTGATGCTTATCTCCGCATGCATCGCGGCATTCTTTGGGTTTAGCGCGGCGGTGTTGCCAACCGTTGCGCTCGTTGCGCTCTGTGTCATTTATGGCTTTGCGACTGCCGCTGAATCCGGCGCGTTAACCTCATCTGTTGTGGCGACGGCGGACCCGCAATATCGCGGTATGACCATGGCGGTTTATTCAATAATTGGCTTTGCTGGCGGCTCCTTGGGCCCGTTGGTTTTTGGCATCGTGCTAGGCACTAACGGCGCGCAGACGGTCTTCGGGTGGGGGTTAGCGTTTCTCGCGATGGGTTTAGGTGCGCTAATCGGCCCGATCGCGTTGGTTTTATTTGACCGTCCAGCGAAAAGGTCCAAGCGTTAACACGCTTATATTTTTGTCCATTTCGATGCGTTTTCTAATTAAGATTTGAATTATTTAGCCGTAGTTATTCTTTAGTCGAAAGGGTGGTGATGAGTTCTGATGATGAACAAGCACTTGCTAAATTAGTGTCTAGCGACGTAAAAATCCCTGCGCAACCACAGGTATTAATCGAGTTGCGCAAGCGGCTCACCGCGGACGACTATGATGCACGCGAGATATCTAAAATCATCGCCAAAGACCCTGGCCTAGTCGCCATGTTGTTCAAGACTGTGCGCTCTCCCGTATTTGGTTGTGGTAAATCGAGTGACAACCTGGACCAGGTGCTTATGATCATAGGTGTGAAGCAGACTTTTAATCTGGTTCAGGCCATGGCACTTGCGTCTAGCGTTTCGGATAAAGCGCGCAAGGCCCTTGACACATTTTGGACGCGTTCGCAGGATATCGGGCAACTCTGCGCAATTATCGCCGCGGATCGCGTGAGAACGACAAAGGTATTATCCGACCAGGCGTATATGGCAGGTATATTTCACCAATGCGGCGTTCCAGTATTGATGCAACGTTTTCCGGAATACTGCGCGTCATTGCAAAGTGGAAATGCCAGTGACTGGCCGGACTTGACTCAAGAAGACGCCAAATTTGATGTCGACCACACCATGGCGGGCTATATGGTAGCGCGACACTGGAGCCTGCCAGATTTTGTTTGCACGGCGATTCGCCATCATCGCGAAATTCCGCAAGACGACCTCGGTCCTGCGGGCACACTTATTTTCAATCTGCAATTGGGAATTCATTACTATCACCGCAACAACGAGCTTCCCAACT
>CANMPU010000141.1 GCA_947499755.1 Betaproteobacteria bacterium
TCAATCGATGTGCTGGGGCGTTCCAATCCATAAACTGTAGCACCAGGGAAAGATCGTCTGAACAAAGAAGCTAGACGCGGGTCACATTCAAGAACGACGTGCTTGGCCTTTGCAATTACCTCAGGTATGCAAGATGCGAACATGATTTCGTCGCCCAACCCCTGTTCGGCATATACCAATATGGTTTTATCCTTCAACGATAATCCATCCCATACTGGGAACCCGTATGGTCTTTTAAATTTTCCATCAAAAGCGACCCAACGCAATTCATAATCGGTCCACGCTCGTTCGAAGTCACCTAGCGTTAACAATAACAGAGTTTTTTTCCAACGCGCTTCGAGGTGATCGGGCATCCTGTGCAACACTTCATCGTACACTCTCAATGCTTTGTCATAATTTCCGCGTTGGTGAAATCCAAATCCAAGGCCGAGCAGGGCATCCACGGAGTTCGGATATTTGGCTATAACTTTATTGTGCAATGCCATAGCCTGATCAAACTCATTAAATTGTTCAGACAATAACCACCCCAACCAATCAGCTGCAATTGTACATTCAGGATCAATTTCGAGCGCTGCTTGAAAGCTAGCCCTCGCGTCCTCATAGACACCAAGTTTTTTTTGCGACCGCCCGCGCCAAGCAAAGGCATTCGCATGGTGCGGGGACAACTCTATTACCTTATCGAGCGCCTTGACCGCTTGGTCGTAATCCGCATTTTTATCCCAGGCGATCCCTAAACTAAAATAGGCATCAACGTAATCTGGCTGGAAATGGATGGCCAACTGATAACAATCGATTGCGTTCTCAAAGTCCAACGCGGCGGCGTAAACATCACCAAGGATTTTGTGGAAGAGCGCGTGGTCATATTTTATGCTCAGGCCCTGTTCAATGATCGCTATCGCTTGGTCGATCGCGCCAGATTCCTGGAAAGCTAGCCCGAGGTGATAAATTAATTCCACGTGATCCGGGCACAACGAATGCGCTTTCTTTAAAGTGTCAATCGCTGCACTAAGGTTACCCTTGGCGCGATAGCTTAGCCCCAATCCATGCAGCGCATCAAAGGAATTGGGCTCAATATCTAAAACTTTATTAAAAAATTCAAACGCTTTATCGGTCTGATCCAGTTTAAGAAGTGTAAGCGCATAAGCGTAGAGCACGTCCCTCGACACGCCATCTCTTACGACCAGCTGACGAAATGCATTTTCTGCCTCATCGTAACGATTCAATTCTAATAATGAAAATCCTAGATTTCCGTATATCTCGACTGCATTCGGTGCTATGCGCAATGCATTTTGATAATACTCAACGGCGTTATCGTATTTGCCCTGAAGTTTATAAACATTTCCAAGATCGTTATTCGCCGCTGCAAGATTAGGTGCAAATCCGACTGCACGCTTAAGTAGTACTTCCGCTTCTCTAAGATTACCACGCTGCCCGCATAGCTTTCCCAGTAGATAAATCGCTGTGATTTTACCGGGGCTAGCTGCCAATACTCGGCGATAGTAACTTTCTGCCTGTTCGTATTCCCCGGCATCATGAAGCTGCCGTCCTTTTTCTAGCCATTGCTGAAGGGTGTTCTCGTCGATACCACTGTCTTCATAATTGAAATCTAAATTATCAGATTTTTGGTCCGATTCAGTCTTTCTAATGCGTTTTAGGAAATTTTTTACGAACATTTTAGTGTTGTCGTCACAGCACCAATTACCGGGTGCCCTGAACGAGCTCAAAACTCTCCAAATATTTTCATTCGCCCCGCATCTTGCGCGGTTCCAATTCATATTAGCTCAACTCGCCACAACTACGACCCGACTAATTGTGGCGCTGATCACCTAGATTAGTCGTTTAGCCAAAGGGCAAATCTCTAATAATCTCTCTCTATCACAATGTAAGCATCGATAGCATTCGATCACAGCGCTGATCTCATCAGCTCGAACTCCCCCTACCAAAAACCAAATTGTTATTACAAAAAAATAACAATCGCATTTGTCAGTTGGCACTGTGAACAATATAGACTGCCGATTAGAGCACTCAATTAATCCTAAGAAATGCTATGTAATTCTGAAACCACATGCTGTATCACAGGCATCCAATTTGCTGGGTCCGTTTGGCGAAATATCTTGGCTGACGGGTACCATGGGATTCGCTTTCCGGTTCTAAGGTAACGCCATTCTGGGCTTACTGGTGCCATTACCCACACGGGTCTACCTAGAGCGCCGGTCAAGTGTACGACAGAAGTACATGCGCTAATTACACAGTCGAGAGAACAAATGAGTGCTGCGGTTTCTTCGTAGTCCTCAATCGCCTCAACCCAGTGATGCAGTTGAGTATGATGGCGCGCGTTAAACTCCATTATTTCACTAAACCATTCACCATATTGCAGACTAATGAACGATATTCCCGGCTGGTTTAAAATAGGGAGCCAATCTGATAATGGTATAGAACGAACAGCCGAACGTGTTTTGCCGATGCCGCCGCGCCAGGAAACGCCGATTTTTAAGCCTTCTCCTAAATTATCTAAGCGATTGCGCCATTTTGATACCCGTATGGGATCCGCTTTTAAGTAACCCATGTGGCGTGGAAAATCTTCCCATTGATTGCGAAAAAAGCGAGGTAAGCTGCCGATCGCTGATTGTACTTCTATGCCAGGAAATCCCGTTAACCATGTTTTCGCTTCATTTCGCGTACCGCCATGTACGGTAACGTTTGGAAACGAGCGCGCAAACAAACCTGCTAATTTACTTTCACATTCCACAACACAATGTTTAGCCAGTGTAATGACATCTGGGAAGCAAGAGGCAAACATTATTTGGTCGCCGACCCCTTGCTCCCCGTACAACAGTATTGTCCTGTTGGCCAACGCGGAGCCGTCCCAACGGGGGAAAGGAAACCCCCTTTCCGGACTTTCTTGAGTTAAATAGCGAGCCTCATAATCCACCCACCCATGCTTAAAATCGCCCTCTGACAAGCGCGCGAATGCTCGCCTTGAACGTCCCTCTGCATAGTGCGGCTGAACTCGAAGCGCGCGATCAAAATAATTAAATGCTTCCGCGACTTCACTTAGGTCCATCATGACACACCCGAGGCCCGATAATGCATCGGCGCAGGACGGGTCAAGCAGTATAGCCTCTTGGTAATGGTGAGCAGCAGATTTACTCTCGCCCAGCTCTCGCAATACCATGGCGACATTGCAGTGTGCAGATGCACTTTTAGGGTTTATCGATAGTGCTGCTGATAGCGCACTAAGTGCTTCTCTATGTTTGCCTTGCTCTCGCAAGATCAACCCACGATTTACGTGTGCTTCAAAAAAGTCTGGCTTGAGTTGCAGTGCGGCCTCTACGCTAATTAGTGCTTTTGCTGTTTTTCCTAATTCTTGCAAAATGATCCCGAGATCGTTGTGTATCGTAGCGTTTCCCGGTTCGAGCTCTAGCGCACGTTTAAAATGTACCGCAGCTGTTCCAAATTCTTTTATTTTTTGTAACGCATACGCGAGATTGCAGTGCGTCGCCGCCATATCTGGCTTAACCTTGATTACACTCTGATAATATTTTACTGCCACCGCGTACTCTGCTTTCTCAAAAGCGATATCCCCTAACAGCTGCAGAATGTCGGGATGCTTAGGAAAACGATGGAGGGCTTTCACTAGAACTTGCTCTGCGCGTTCGCGATTGCCACATTTCCACTGACGCCAGGCAAATTTTATGTTTCTGCTTGCCGATATACCAAGGCCATTAGCAAACAGCGAACGGATTAATTGCATTGCGAATCGTGGCAACGATAGAGCATTACCTAGGTAACATCTGTTGTTCCACGTTCAACATGGAATCGCGCTCTGCCCACCATTTATCAGCATGTTCGCAATTGCGAAATCCGTCGAAATAAGGGCCGCCGAGCGTATAATGTACCAAC
>CANMPU010000142.1 GCA_947499755.1 Betaproteobacteria bacterium
TGACACTGCCTCACGGGCTGGTTCGAGTTGTGCTCGTTGAGCAACTCTATCGCGCCTTTTCGTTGTTAAACGGCCATCCCTATCATCGCTCGTAGAGAGGCCAGATCCATGCCCACGGGAGACTTAAGCAATCACATCTACCTTGCATCGCGCAGCCTGCGCCGCAGGGAGCTTTTGAAACAAATCGGAATAAGTTTCGAGGTGTTGCTGACTAGAGATAACCCGTCCAGAGGCGTTGATGTCAACGAGGATCCACTCCCCGGCGAACTTCCAGGCGCCTATGTCGTACGCGTGGCACGCGCCAAGGCTGAAGAAGGTTGGCGACAAATGGTCAAGCGAAAATTACGCGCATATCCACTCTTAGCCGCTGATACCTCGGTGGCAGTGGGAAATGAAATCATTGGTAAACCGCGCGATCGTGACCATGCCACCGCTATTTTGCAACGACTTTCTGGTACGCAACACCAGGTCTATAGCGCCGTCGCCGTTTTTCACGCGGATACGTTTGAATCACGACTCTCAATATCGACAGTAACGCTAAGAAATATCGACCCCGCAGAAATTAAGCATTACGTCGCAATTGGCGATGGATTGGACAAAGCAGGGGCCTATGCGATACAAGGCCGAGGCGCTGTTTTTATTTGTAACCTGCAAGGAAGTTACTCTGGCGTCATGGGACTTCCTTTATATGAGAGTAGCGAGCTCCTGAAGAAAATTGGACTCAATGCATTGTGAGCGAAGAAATTCTCGTAAATGTTAGTCCGCAAGAAACACGAGTTGCTATTGTTCAAGATGGCGTGGTGCAGGAGCTGCATATCGAACGCGTTCGCCATCTGGGTTTGGTTGGCAATGTGTATCTCGGTCAGGTGCGCCGCGTGTTGCCAGGAATGCAATCTGCTTTCGTGGACATCGGGCTTGATCGTGCCGCCTTCCTTCACGTCGCCGATATTCTCGGGCACCGACAAAGCGCGGAAGAAATTCCGCGCATAGAAAATGTCCTCTTCGAAGGACAGAGTCTTTTGGTGCAAGTAATAAAAGATTCCATCGGCACCAAAGGTGCCAGACTCTCCACACAAATCAGTTTTGCCGGACGACTGTTAGTCTATTTGCCGCAGGATCCACATATTGGTATATCCCAACGAATTGAAGACGAAGCGGAACGACTCCTATTACGAGAAAAGCTGCAACAACTTCTACCCTCCGATGAAAAAGGTGGTTACATCATTCGTACTATGGCGGAAACTGCGAGTACTCGAGAACTTTCCTCTGACATTGAGTATTTAAGAAAATTGTGGAAAGACATTCACGCAAAATCACAAAGTACCAGCGCGCCTACCCTGTTGTATCAGGACCTAAACCTGAGTTTGCGTGCATTGCGAGATTTTCTACACGAGGAAACAGGTAGAATTCTTTTCGACAATCGAGAAACATTCGAAATAGCCCAAGGATTCGCGCGCGACTATATGCGTGACGTCACCGATAGGCTCCACTACTATTCGGGCGAACGCGCGCTTTTCGATCTTTACGCTGTTGAAGATGAAATTGAGCGCGCGCTGGGGCGACGCGTTGATCTTAAGTCGGGTGGATATCTCATTATCGATCAGACGGAAGCGCTAACCACAATAGACGTCAACACCGGTGGCTTCATTGGTGGTCGAACTTTCGACGATACGATTTTCAAAACAAATTTGGAAGCGGCGCTCACCATTGCACGCCAACTACGGTTGCGCAATCTTGGTGGAATTATTATCATGGACTTTATCGACATGGACAATCAAGAGCATCGTGAGTCTGTTCTGAGTGAACTAAAAAAGGCTCTCTTGCTCGATCGTACCCGCATGACCATAAACGGATTCTCTGGACTTGGCCTGGTTGAAATGACGCGCAAACGTACTCGGGAAAGCCTGGCACATATCCTCTGCGAACCTTGCCCAGTGTGTCATGGCGGCGGTCAGGTAAAAACAGTGCAAACGACGTGCTATCAAATTTTACGCGAGTTAATTCGTGAGGCACGACAGTTTAATGCCCGCGAGTACCGCATACTGGCATCGCAAGCAGTAATTGATCTGTTCCTAGACGAGGAGTCGCAAAGCTTGGCACAGCTTGGCGACGTTATTGGCAAACCAGTTTCTCTTCACGTGGAATCTCAATACACACAGGAGCAATTCGATATCGTATTGATGTAACACGGCCTATGCGGCGACTTGTTGCGTTCCATTTAGCGTGTTTTTTATTTTAGTAAGTTGCCTACCTTGTTCCTTAAGAGACGCCTGAAGTTTTTCTAATTGATGCGCTCGTTCTTCTAAAGACCCAACATCATCTTTAATTTTATGTAGATTTTCTACGCGTCGGTTGAGCAAGGTCTCATAGTCTCTTAACTGCAATGATATTGGCGTAAGCACTCCCTTTAACCAACCGTTGGCATCGTCTCTAGCATGGCCAAACAAATTCTTCGCCTCATTTACCAGCGTTTTATAAAATTTGCGAACTAAGAAGCGTTTTTCCGTCATCACATTTATGGGATCACGACAAAATAACTCTGTTCTCTTCTGCAGTTTTTGCATGTAAAGAATATGGTTTTCCAGGCTTAGATCTGGTGGCGATAATTGTACGAAACCATAATCCTTATGAAATCGCAGATACGTATCTTCAATGAATCTTTTGAGGTCTGCAGAAAATTTCAAAATCCTTTCCACCTGATCAGAAAAATGCTGGAACAACCCCTGCATGCCGCGGGCTAAACTAAATGTCATCCATTTTGATTCTATGCTTTCACGACTCGCCTCGATAATTGCGTCAAAATGCTGTACATCTAGAGCTGAAAGCAATTCCACCCCCTTTTTTTGTACCGTATTCGTCGCGGTCTTAAAGTTAGCCATCTTAACTTGATATGCCGCGCGATCGGCCTCTAAGCGCGCCAACATCAGTCGTCCCATATTGCGATTCTTTCCCGACAATTGATTTAATGCATTCAATTCAACCTAAATGGATTCGAGCTAACGTCCGATGGACTGATACGCCGACTCTATCATTCCACCAATCTCTCTTGATACCACTGCACGCAAAATGTCTTGCTTAGCTGGAATAATCTCATTGGCAAGCAAATCCTCAAGCTGGTTGATGCCGCTCTTAGCGAGTAAATCGCTATCACCACGAATTCGGGCAAGCAGCGCTTTCTGTGCGGATAGCGCAATAACGTGTGTGCGCGGCAAATTCAGCGTCGCTGCTGTCTCTGCCAATTGGCGATCTACACCCGCGGCAATCTGTTCGCTTGACTTCAATTCATCCCAAGCGAGGTCTATTTTATTAAGTACGGCAATTCGGCGTGGTACAAAATTCTCTATATATTTTTGCCAAACCTCCATATCAGATTTAGTTACACCAGTGTCTACCGCCAACAGAAAAAGAACGGCGTGCGCATTCGGTATCATACTTAAAGTAAGTTCGGGTTCAGTACCGAGCGCGTTTAGTCCGGGCGTATCTAAAACGAACAGGCCATTGTTTAGTAGTGGATGGGGATAATTAATCAGCGCATGCCGCCACGCAGGAATCGCCACGCGGTTTCCGTCTATTATTACAATAGTCGACGCTTCAAGATCGCTTTCTTCCAACAAACCAAGCTCACGTGCCTCATCCATAGAGACCGTTTTCGTTTGCGTCAATTGCTGCAACGCTTCCGTCATTTCTTCTTCGGAATCGAGATTTAAGCGTACCTTAATCCACTCAACAGGGGTTCGTTTTAGTCAAGCAATGCTGTCGTCTCGTTTGCGCGTTTCTATGGGTAACAAGCGAATGGAAGGTTCTTCGTTCAGCAAGCTGAATATTTCAGTCGGGCACATGGTGGTACGACCAACATCCGATGGGAGTAAGCGCCGTTTGTAATTG
>CANMPU010000143.1 GCA_947499755.1 Betaproteobacteria bacterium
CAATTGTTTGATGCTGGTATTACGCTTTAGCAATTGTTGATAAAACCACTTCGCATTGCATTGGCGCGATAGCGGCTCTAGTCCAAGTTTGGCGAGCAGCGGATGACTTTCTGGATTGTGGTCAGTCCAAAGTATTGCGCCGAACCTTCTCGCATCGTTAAAGCGCAGCAATTGATTGTCCTGAAATTGCAGTTCGAAGTGGTCGTGTTTTGCGCGTGCTGTTCCATTATCGAATATCCGTAAACTCCCCGACATCCCAAGATGAAATATTAGCGTTCCCGTATCGAGATTAAACATTAGGTATTTTGCGCGACGGCTAACGCGCTTAATAGTGGCGTTTTTGACGAGTGTAGAAATTTTCGGCGGGATTTTCCAACGTAAATTTGCGTTGTAAATATGCGCCGCACGGATAACGCGTCCGGTGAGTTGCGGCGCGAGCCCACGACGCAGTGTTTCGATTTCTGGAAGTTCTGGCATGTTACACGGTGAGGAGCGTGGCTATATTTTTCGTTTTTTCCACCACAGGCGTAACGCTCGACCCAAGAACAAGAGCGGAAGTAGAATTAAGAGACTAACGGCGATGATTGCGAGCTTTACTTTGCTTAAATCCAGTGCGGTATCGATAGTCGCGCGCGGTTGGATCATGATAAAAGCGTCGTCATCCGCTAACCAGTTTACGATGTTGACTCCAAGATCTCTGTTCCCAAGCAAGCCGAGATAGGTGTTGGCGAGGAAATTACCGCTACCAATAACGACGACACGCTGCGGTTTGTCTGACGCACTACGCTCGTAGGCCAGCGCTACTGTGATGGGCCCAGCGCTATCTTGATTCTTGTCGAATCGAATGTTCTGATTCAGATCGCTCGTTTCGACCCAAGCTCGTTGCGCCACCTCAACTAGCGGGGTTATGTGCCAATTGCCCGTATCGGCGACATTTAGTTGGCGTGCAAATGGGAACACAGTGTTTAAATTAAAATGTTCGGTAATTGCATGTTTATTGTCATAGGTGGACGCCACGGCGAGAGTGGGTGGCGCATTATATTGTGCGGATAACGGATCTACCACCGTTCCGGGGGTGAGTAACAACTCCAAATATTCTGCTAATAGTTGTAAGCCGTGTAGCGGTTCCTGATCGACAAACCAAAGCAGGTTTCCGCCGGCCTCCAGGTAGCGAATTATTTTCTGCATTTCAATCGGAAGCAAATCGATCTGCGGGTTTGCAATGACCAAGAAACTAGCATTGGTCGGTACTTCTTGGGCAATGCTTAGATTTACGCTGTTAATTCGAAACCCAGCAATTTTAAGTTGCTTGCCAAAATCCCCCAAATCAAAGTTTGCAATGCCGTTTAGTTTGCGTTCGCCATGTCCATCAAGGTAAAGAATTAATCGGTCGCGCGCGCGCGCAAGTCGTAGCAGCGCGCTCGCGAATGCCTGTTCATTTAGCGCGGTAAGATGTTCGTTGCGCTCGCCGTAACTCAGAACCATTTCCCCATTTACGCGAATATCGGCGTCTGCCGCTAATTTTGGTTGTTCTCTTGGATCGATGAACTGCAATCTTAAATTGGGCTTGAGGCGATGATAGGGTGCAAGGAAGTCACGAATTATTTTTCTAATGTCACCGCTCTTCGGGTCTTGCGGTGTGGCGAACGCAACAATCTGTAGCGGTCCCGGTAACTGCTTTAATAAATCTGCGCTTTGCGCGCTCAGCGTATTTCTGGAGTTGTAAGTAATGTCTAGTTGGACCGGGTACAAATTCGCGAAGTAGATTACGACCGCCGCGCTAGCAACACAAAGTACAGGTAACGCCAAACTTAGGAGTTTGTATCGGGTGCGTTTATCTTTGCGCTTGGTCATAGCAGGGCTCGCAGGGTGCTTATACGTAGAGCCGTTCGCGATGAAAACGGTGTATTGTTAATAACAAAAAGGTTATCGTAAAGGTAACTAAAAAGATGACATCACTACTGTTGATTAGCCCTTGACTAAAGGTGTCATAGTGCTTAACAAGAGAAATTTGATTGAGAATATTACCGGAATCCGCGTTAGATAAACCCATTAGCCATAACCCGAGCAAAACCACGGTTGACGCCATGGCGGCGCTGGCAGGCTGGTTAGTTAGCGATGAAATATATATTCCGAGCGCTGCATAGCTTACGCATAAGAGTGCTAGACCAATAACATTGCTTAGAATAAGTCCGAGATCGAGCGGGCCGCCGGATAATAATGCTAACGTCGTTCCCGTAACGACAACGATGATCAGAAACAGCAGCGTCAATAAACCCAAGAATTTTCCGACGACGATTTCTGTCATCGATATTGGCGCTGAGAGTAGTAGCGCCAGGGTGTGCCGGGCGCGCTCGTCGGCAAAAGAACGCATGGTGAGCAACGGTGTGACCATTAACATAATAATTGCGGCGGATCCGAAAGTAGGTGCGATCACTAGCTCAGTGACACCCGGTGCGTGGGCGATTTGATTCAGTTGATATTGCACATTTAAAAATGCCTCTAATCGGGAAAGAAACAAATAGGCAAAGCTCAGTTGCAATAGCGCAAATATCGCCCATATCAATGGTGACGAGAATAAAGACCTGAGTTCTTTAAAAGCTAACGTAAATATCATGGCGTTTGGCCGCGCTGCGTAAGCTGAATAAACAAATCCTCTAAGCTAGTTTTCGCGGGAGTAATTTGAAATAGATCCCAGTCCTTGTTAGTCGCAGCACTAATTACTGCCGAAGTTGGATCGGCGCCTGCCGTAAAATTAATTTGAAAGAGAGTTTCTGATAGGGTGTTAACCGACGTTACGCCAGGAATGGCCGCGATGTCGTCAAGGGTTGGCGGCCGTCTGAACCCGACGACTAGGACAGGGTTCGGTTGAGCACTGGTTACTTGGCCCAGGCTACCGCTATAGACGAGCTTACCCCAGTGCATAATCTCCACTTTGTCGCACACGGCATCTATTTCCTGCAGAATATGTGTGGACAAAATAACGCTGTGTAGATTGCCAATATCGCGTATCAACGAACGAATATCGCGAATTTGATTCGGGTCTAACCCCACCGTAGGTTCGTCTAGAATCAGTACCTCTGGTTCGTGGATAATCGCTTGTGCAATGCCAACACGTTGTTGATACCCGCGTGACAACGTTCCTATAAGTTGCTTGCGTACGCTAGCGAGTTGGCAAAGTTCAATTACACGTTTTATCGCGGATGATAATTTTGTTTTTTCAATACGCCGTATTTTTGCGCACAACACTAAATAGTCGTCAACATTCCAATCTTTGTACAACGGTGGGGGCTCGGGTAAATAGCCAACGTTGCTTTTGGCCTTTATTGGATTGGTACGTAAATCAACACCGCATATTTCGATTCGACCATGCTCAACAGCGAGATTGCCCGTTAGCATGCGCAATGTGGTCGATTTGCCGGCGCCGTTGGGGCCCAAAAGCCCTAGGACTTCTCCACGACGTAGTTCCAGATTCACACCCTGAACGACTTCGCGATCACCAAAGCGTCGCCGCAGGTCGGTCGCTTTTAAGGTTACTGGCGCGGCTTGGTCATGCATTGGTCAATAAGGTATCTTGTGGGAACCGTTAAATATACCTAAACTGTCGTCAATTATGAAGAACTCATTGGGAATCTTTTTCTCTAATTTTTATTGCCCTTACGCTTCAGGACTCTATGAAGTTTCTATTTAGATTGCTTACAGTACTGTGCTTCCTGTCACTCGTCGCGTGCACACACCAGCCGCTCAACCCTAAAGCGACTACCGCAATTGACGCAGTGGAAAATGCCGATGAGCAGACATTACGAGCAAAAAAGAATTTACCTGATCTCGAGCTTGGGGTAGACATATTATACCAAA
>CANMPU010000144.1 GCA_947499755.1 Betaproteobacteria bacterium
AGACGGTTATGCGCTATATTTTAGTCGCGCGTCCATACCCTACCCTCGTGATGCGTTTGCCCACGCCGTTGCATCATTGCCAGCGGAATTGCCCGTTTTGCGCCATATTGGTGTATACGCGTATCGCGTAGGATTTCTTAACACCTACGTCGCGCTGCAACCCAGCCAGATTGAACATTACGAAGCGCTAGAGCAATTGCGCGCTTTGTATCACGGCTACCGGATCAGCGTCGCGATAACAACAACGGCACCACAACCCGGAGTGGACACGCAAGAAGACCTTGAGTTGCTTCGCGCCAAATTTGGTCAAGCACAAAAAGCCTAAGAACGTTTATAATTGTTAATTCACTGTAGAGAGGTTTGTGATTCTTTACGCCAACGTTACTCCCTAAAATAATTTAAAAGGCGGATACTAAGGTGCGATCGATTTTATTAGGTGCTCCAGGCGCAGGAAAAGGAACTCAAGCGAATTTCGTTACTAAGAAATTTAACATCCCGCAAATTTCCACAGGCGATATGTTACGCGCAGCAGTGAAAGCAGGTACGCCGATGGGATTGGAAGCAAAAAAACACATGGACGCCGGCGGTCTCGTTCCTGATGATGTAATTATCGGCTTGGTTAAAGAGCGTATAAAACAACCGGATTGCGTGTCTGGATTCTTATTTGACGGTTTTCCTCGGACTATCCCGCAAGCGGAGGCAATGAAACAGGCTGGCGTTGGTATCGATTACGTAGTGGAAATCGATGTTGATGACACAGAAATCGTTAAACGCATGAGCGGTCGGCGTGTGCATCTTGCATCGGGCCGCACCTACCACCTTATTTTTAATCCGCCCAAGGTTGCAGGAAAGGATGACGTAACCGGAGAAGATTTAATTCAACGCGAAGATGATAGCGAAGCAACTGTCAAGACGCGCCTTGACGTTTATCATTCGCAAACCAAACCGCTCATCGAGTACTACTCCAAGTGGGCAAAAAGCGGTGTTGCCGGTGCGCCTAAGCACGTAAAAGTTGCGGGAGTTGGTAGTGTGGAAGACATTCGCGACCGTGTTTTTGCTGGACTTGAATAGACTACCGCAAGGAAATATATCATGAGCGCTATCCCCGAATTTAATGACGCCGAGAAATGGGTGATAGGAAGTGCGCTAAAAGAACGCCATAAAACGAAGATTGCGATTGAATTGGCAGACAGCGAAGTCAAGCTTGATCCGAATTCTGAGGAGCCAACCGTATCCCCGGCAGTTTATTGGAGCGCGCGCGGTGCTAATTTCGCCATTTGCAAGATAGCTGAAAATCGCTATCGCAGTATGTTCTTCTATACAGTCTATGATGCCTACGGGACTGGCCGTGACGCGTACGATGAGATTGCCGATTGCGTATCCACTTTATTGCGCCTGCAAGCCGATCATGAAAAAGAGCGCGCTGGTGCTTCAAGCGGAAAAACGAGAGACGATTTGAACCAACCTGGCCCGAACGCCGGCGCGGAATTCGACGTAACCTTACCCATGCCCGGCGGGAATGAATAAAGGGGATGATCATCGCTAAGAAAAACGCGCTGTACGCGCAATCCGGAGGCGTCACCGCTGTCATCAATGCGTCCGCCTGTGGCGTGATACAAACTGCGCGTAAACATAAAGATAAAATTGGCAAAGTCTATGCCGGACGCGACGGCATCGTTGGCGTACTCACAGAGGATCTGATTGACACCACCAAGGAGTCGGTTGCCGCGATTGCAGCACTACGTTACACACCTTCCGGTGCCTTTGGGTCAGCGCGCTATAAATTAAGAGGCCTAGAAGAAAACAAAGCCCAATACGAACGTTTAATTGACGTATTCAGAGCACATGATATTGGATATTTCTTTTATAACGGCGGCGGTGATTCACAAGATACTGCATGGAAGGTTTCTCAAATTGGCGCAAAATTGGGATACCCAATAATCTGTGTCGGCGTACCCAAAACAGTGGATAACGATTTGGCTGTGACCGATTGCTGTCCCGGATTTGGTTCTGTCGCGAAGTATGTTGCAACCAGCATGCGCGAAGCTGGGTTTGACGTTGCCTCAATGGCAAAAACGTCAACGAAAGTATTTGTCCTCGAAGTGATGGGCCGACACGCGGGTTGGATTACTGCGGCTTGCGGGCTCGCCGCAGAAAAAAAAGGCGATGCGCCTCATATTCTTTTGTTTCCCGAGATTGCATTCAATCAAGATAAATTTCTTAAACGCGTCGATCACGCTGTTAAAACTTATGGCTATTGCGCGATTGCCGTTTCAGAAGGACTGAAAGGTCCCGACGGAAAATTCCTATCCGAAACCGGCTTACGCGATGCTTTTGGACATGCACAATTGGGTGGCGTTGGCCCAAACATTGCGCAATTGGTACGCGACAATCTGGGATATAAGTATCACTGGGCCGTTGCGGATTATTTACAACGCGCCGCACGCCATATTGCATCTAAGACAGATGTCGATCAGGCCTATGCCTTGGGCAAAGCAGCCGTAGAACTTGCGCTGAAAGGAAACAACGCAGTGATGCCCACTATCGTGCGCAAATCAAACAAGCCGTATCGATGGACGATAGGTGTAACTGCCCTGAAGAATGTCGCGAACAAAGAAAAGAAAATGCCCCGTGACTTTATCAGCGCCGATGGTTTCGGGCTAACGGAAAAATGTCGTACCTATTTACTCCCCCTAATACAGGGCGAGGACTATCCACCCTTCAAAAATGGGCTGCCAAATTACGTTAAACTGAAAAACATTGCGGTAGCGAAAAAGCTGTCGACGAAATTCAAAATATGAAATCTGGTCTTGTCCGTTTATAACGCAATAATTGAGCCATGACATTAGAACGCGCGAAACAGCTCTTAGCCGTCCAAGAAAACTTTGGCGGATTTTATAACGGAAATTCTAGTAAGCTAATCTTATCCGAAGTACAACGTGAACACGGTCCAACGGCTGTAGATCAGCTCATCCTTGAGCTTAAGCTAAATGAAATATTTGGATTTCGACCGGGAACACGTTTTGAAGGCGGCCTCGCAATCGATACAGATAAATAGAGGTTTATTGCTATCGGAATTTGTTAAAATTATCGCTGTTGTTGTATTGAGCGCTCTAGAAAAATAAGCCGGGGGAATTTATCGCGCGGATGTGAAATCCGCCCGGGTTCTTCTATCGCGCCATAAAAACTTTCGATGTTTTTGGCCATTTTACTTCTGGATCGATACCAATTTACAGGGTAAGATCGGCATATTTTGTTGCGTAGTCTGCGTAGCTTCACCTGTCCAAATGGGCGAAAAAAAGTTTAGGGAGGATTCATGTCGGCTGGTCTAGGTTTGGCGCTCATATGCGCCGTCGTGGCACTTGTATACGGGATCATTGCAATTTCTTGGATTCTCGCTAAACCAGAAGGCAATGATCGCATGCGCGAAATAGCCCTAGCCATTCGGCAAGGTGCATCCGCCTATCTCAAACGACAATATATGACCATTGCCATAGTTGGCGTGATCTTGTTCATCATCATGCTTGCGGCGCTTTCCTGGAAATCTGCAGTTGGGTTTGCAATCGGCGCTATTCTTTCGGGAGCGGCTGGTTTTATCGGCATGAATATTTCTGTGCGCGCAAATGTGCGCACCACGGAAGCGGCGCGTAGCGGCCTTAATGCGGCGCTGCAAGTTGCGTTTCGTAGTGGCGCCATCACCGGCATGTTTGTTGTCGGTCTAGGCTTGTTGGGTGTCGCAGGCTACTACTGGTTTCTCGCAGTATTGACGCCAGCTGGCGAAACAGTTGATATCACTCCGTTAATTGGACTGGGTTTCGGCGGCTCGCTCATCTCTATTTTCGCGCGGCTTGG
>CANMPU010000145.1 GCA_947499755.1 Betaproteobacteria bacterium
GAAAATAGATGGTTAATACTACGCGAACAAATCGGGCAGTAAATCGCTTTGCTGTCGGGCATCGGTTGTCACGCCGACTGCTCCATTCGTTAATTGCCGGTGTTGTTGCCGTTTGTTGTTTCGCGGCCGCATTTGTCGCCGGTATGGGAGACCGGTCTAGTCTAGCGTCGACCATGACAGTGCGCGTTACGCCGCAACCAGAAGCAATGTTGGTCAAGAGTCTGCTCGAAATAAAAGAAAACCGTATGGTATCTGCATTATCAGAGATCGAAACTGTACTTAAAATTAATCCGAATTTCCGCCTCGCGCAACTTATCAAAGGCGATCTCCTGATGGCACGGGCGCGCCCGCTAATGAGTCTGGGGAATGCAACCGACGGTCAAGGGGAGCAGATAGACAATTTACGCCAGGGAGCAAAAGCGCGTCTGATGCGCTACGAACATACGGTACCGCAAAATGAATTTCCTAAATATCTCGTCCAACTAGATAAAAAACAAAAATATGCCATCGTGGTCGATCTAAGTCGCTCGACTTTATACCTCTATGAAAATCAAAATGGTGCTATCCGTTACGTTAGCGACTTTTACATTAGCAGTGGGAAAAAAGGTACCGATAAAGTAAAAGAGGGCGACAAAAAAACACCCACCGGTGTCTATTATGTTATGGCTAGTCTGCCACAGGATACGTTGGCGGATTTATATGGCGTCGGTGCGTTTCCGCTCAATTACCCCAACGAATGGGATAAACGCAAAGGCCATAACGGTCACGGCATCTGGTTGCATGGAACCCCGAGCGACACTTATAGTCGCCCTCCGCGCGCGCGTGACGGTTGTGTCGTGCTCACGAACCAAGATTTGAGAGTGCTGCAGAAGAATCTCCAAATCGGACTGACGCCAGTCATTATTACGAAGGATATCGAGTGGTCGAGTTCAGACGAAATCGAGGAGATGCGTCGTGAGTTGCAGCGTCAAATAGAAGATTGGCGCGGAGATTGGGAAAGCCTAAACACCTCGAACTACCTGGAACATTACGCGCAAAATTTTCTCTCGGATAAGCAAAATCTATCTGAATGGGCGAAACAAAAATATCGGGTAAACAGTAGCAAATCCTGAGCAAAAACAAAGCTTGATCAGGTCAGTATATTCCTTTATCCCGGGCGAAACGATATGGTCGTAGTGAATTTCGACCAGGATTACGCTAGCGACAATTTTAATTATCGTATGAAGAAGCGCCAATATTGGATTTTGGAAGACGGTCATTGGAAAATTACCTATGAAGGAGCCGCATAAAAAATGCAACATCGATCAGTCGTTAAATTAGCAGTGGTAGCCGTCGGGCTACTTTTTAGTTGCAGTGTGCTTGCAGCAAATCCAACAGTCGAAATAAAAACGAACGTGGGGAAAATTACGCTCGAGCTTTATCAGGACAAAGCACCACTCACTGTGGAGAATTTCTTGAAATACGCTAACGATGGATTTTTTAAAGGGACGATATTTCATAGAGTCATTCCGAATTTTATGATTCAGGGCGGTGGATTTACTAAAGATTTTCAACAAAAAGAAACTAAAGCGCCTGTCGAAAATGAAGCGGCGAATGGTTTAACGAATGAGGTTGGTACTGTTGCCATGGCGCGGACCAATGACCCACATTCCGCTACCGCGCAATTCTTTATCAATGTAGCCAAAAATGATTTCCTTAATTACAGCGAACCGACGCTACGCGGATTTGGTTATTGTGTGTTTGGTCGTGTAATCAACGGAATGGATGTGGTTAATAAAATTGCGGCGCTGCGTACGGGGCCAGGAGGTCCGTTCCCTAGCGATGTCCCACAGACCACGGTCGTCATCGAAAACATTAGCGTTAACGATATGAAAAAAGGAAATTAGTCATGTTGAAATTGCATACCACTGTCGGTACCATTACTTTGGAATTGAACGCGGAAAAAGCGCCGCTCACCGTAGCTAATTTTTTGAACTACGTGGAAAGTGGGTTCTATGAAAATACCGTGTTTCATCGTGTGATCGACCACTTTATGCTACAAGGGGGCGGTTTTGAAAGTGGGTTAACACCAAAGCCAACGTCGGACAAAATAGCCAATGAAGCAACGAATGGGCTAAAGAATGAGCGCTACACGATTGCGATGGCGCGCACCAGTGATCCCCACTCCGCCACTAGTCAATTCTTTATAAACGTTGCCGATAACGACTTCCTCAATCACACGGCGCCCACCGGCCAAGGCTGGGGCTATTGTGTATTTGGCAAAGTATCGGAAGGAACTGAAGTAGTCGACAAAATTGCCAAAGTGAGTACCGGTTCTAGAAATGGGCACCAAGACGTTCCGCTGGAGGACGTTGTCATTAAATCCGTAGAAGTTGTTGCTGCGTAGCTTGGCCACATTGCCATGCATACTTTATTTATTTCGGATCTGCATCTTTCGCATGTTCGTCCAGAAATTAACCGCCAGTTTTTTACCTTTATGCAAGATATTGCATCGCGGGCGGACGTGCTGTACGTTCTCGGTGATCTCTTTGAGTATTGGGCGGGCGATGATGATCTCGCTGACCCCTTCAACGATAGGATTTGCGCTGCGTTTGCCAAGCTGCGCGAGAGCAATACAAAATTATTCGTCATGCACGGCAATCGTGATTTTCTCATGGCCGAAACCTTTGCTCAGCGCTGCGGTGCCGAATTATTAGCGGATCCGACTTTAGTCAATCTTTACGGGACATCGACGTTGTTGATGCACGGCGATACGCTCTGTACCGACGACGTTAAATATCAAGCTTTCCGCGCACAAGTCAGAAGCGCGGACTGGCAACAATCATTTCTAGCGCAACCATTGACCGCACGCAAAGCCACTATAGAGAAGTTGCGCGAAGAAAGCGCATTAGAAATGCGTGGGAAAACCGCGATGATTATGGATGTTGCTGAACCTAGCGTTTTACAGGTGTTGAGGGACAACAATTACCCACGTCTCATCCACGGGCACACGCACCGCCCTGCGATGCACTTGCACCACCTCAACGGACATAAGTGCGAGCGTTGGGTGCTAAACGACTGGTATCAACGAGGAGGCTATTTGCGTTGCGATGACGCCGGTTGTCGCGCCATTATGCTTTAGACCGGTACCTGCTAAAGCCTAGCTCTGTTCACCTTTAAAATAATCACTTTCAGAACTAACGAAACCTTTTTCTTTGTTGCAAAAGTCGAGAAAATTGCGCCCCTCCTGATCAGGCGTTAGTCCCGGCGTCTTAAATACATAGGTGACACCTGCTTTTACCAAATCGTAAATGTAGGTATCCGGTTGCTTCTCTGCGCTATCCCTAGTCTGGTCCATTCCTGACATTACAAATTCCATGGTATTGCCTTTGTCTCTATCAACAGCCGCAAGATAATAGACATGCGCTATACCCGTACATTCGCCTCCTGTTACACGGTGTTGCGTATTCGCGGCAAACGCTGTTGCGGCAGTCGTAAACAACAATAATATTGCGAAGATAGCTTTCATTCTAACCCCATAATTTATTATATTTTTTGCGGTCCGCGCGAGGATGCGAGTTCTTCCACACCCCGCGTGATCCGAGCCATTTTTACGCCACTTAGAGGTAACTGTCAAATTGTCTCAGGACCGTATTTATATTTACGTAGTCGCGTTTAATCTGGATGCAAACTGCGCAAACCATTGTCCTGCACCAGTCGGCTGCTGCGCATCGTAATAGAGCGACTGCATCTGCATATTTCCATCAGTTTGCAGTTCGCGGCCAGGGAGTATGGAATGAAATCTTTCACCACCTAATATTTGGTGGGTAATGGTCAGGTATAAACGCGCAAGTTGCCGA
>CANMPU010000146.1 GCA_947499755.1 Betaproteobacteria bacterium
CAGCGACAACGCCACACCGCCGCGTTCAACCAGCGCACTAATCGCGCGTATAAACGGCCTTGACAAATCGCGGGGCTAATTGATGCTTCCTAGAGAATTCCTGGATACGATTACGGCCAAATTCTCGGCGAATAATGTATTTACCGATGCGGTAGATTGTTATGCCTATGCCTATGACAATTCGCGTAGGATTTCCCCCCCGGAAATGGTGATCTTTCCTCTCGACGTTAAACAAATACAGTTGGTCATGCAGTTATGTAATCAATATCGCGTGCCGGTCACGCCCCGTGGTCGTGGAACGGGAACCGCCGGAGGAAGTCTGCCTGAACGCGGCGGTGTGGCGTTGTCGCTGGAGCGCATGTGTGGCTTCCATATGGACGCGGCAAACCGCGTTATGGTCAGTGAGCCCGGCGTGCTCAATCAGCAAATTCAGGACGAAGCACGACGCCATGGTTTTTTTTGGCCCCCGGACCCCTCAAGCGCAGCGTACTGCACTGTTGGAGGAAATCTCGCGACCAGCGCCGGGGGGCCACATGCCGTTAAATACGGCACCACGCGAGATCACGTACTGGGATTAACTGCGGTTACTGGCGCTGGGGAAATTATTAAGACTGGTTGTTACACCACCAAAGGCGTCGTCGGCTATGACCTCACCCGTCTCATCATCGGATCCGAAGGCACACTTGCCGTCATCTCGGAATGCACTTTAAAACTCACCCCATTACCGTCTGCGATTTCCGGGATTGTCGCGCATTACCGTGATGCGGAATCTTGCGCCGACGCTATCATACGCATCATGTCGCAACCGCATACCCCTAGCGCGCTGGAGTTTCTCGATCGGGGCTCTCTCAATCTTATTCGAACACGAAATCCACATGTCGTGCCTAGCGATGCAACCACCCTATTGATGATAGAAATCGATGGTTCCGAATCAGAGATCTCCACTGCACAAAATGCAATCTTGTCCGCCTGCAAGAATTCAGGGTGTTTGGGTGCGACTATCGTTCCCGATATCGATTCTTTGTGGATCGCGAGGAAAACACTTTCGCCGCTGCTTAAGGACATCGCGCCTAAGAAAATTAATGAAGATATTGTCGTTCCGGTATCGCGCTTGCCTGAGCTCCTGGCTAACTTGTCTAGGTTAGCGACGAAGTACGAGGTAGCCAATGTAAATTTTGGTCACGCGGGAAATGGGAACATTCACGTCAATCTACTGATCGACCCCGATGATAAAGATCAGCTACGCCGTGGTGAACTGTGCCTAAACGAGATATTTGACCTCGTAATCAGTCTTAACGGCACTCTGTCTGGCGAACACGGAATCGGCAGCGAAAAACGTGCTTATATAGGCAAAGAAATCGACGATGCTACGATTACACTCATGAAGTCGATAAAACGCGTATTTGACCCGGAGAATATTCTTAACCCCGGCAAACTGTTTCCAAACTAAGGGCAGCGCCGCTTCTAACTCGCAGCGCATTGCGCGGCACTCAGATTACTGTCTGGGAAGGTTTGCTTAATTTCAGTTACGCGGCGTATGGTCGCTTCATTGGGTTCTTTAATCACAAACACAATATGTTTTACTTGCCCCTTATAGAGACCTATGACCCCCGATCTCACACCTTTTGATTTTATTATCGCTAAGTAATTCTTCGCGGCATCGTCCGTCTTAAAAACACCTAGCGAAATAGCATTACGCCAATCTGAGCTTTCTTGAATAATAAAATGCTCTGTGATCCTAAGTCGATTTAGCTGACCCGCTTTAATGTCGGCTTCCGCTCTAGATGCAAAAGGCGGAATATAGACCCAATAACCTACCGGCTCTGCCGACTCTATTTGACTTAAGCGATCTCCCAATTGAAGTTCGGTTAAAGCGGTTTCGGCGCGCGACAATTCATCTCCAGAAAAACTGCCCCATTCCAAACAACGCGCGGGCGCGGGCTTTTCGTCGACCGCGACTTGTTTAGAAAACGTGATTGGATCTAGAAGCACGATTTTTTCCGCGTGTAGTTGTTGTTGCAGCAACTTGCTGTCCTTTGATGGTTGATCCGAATTTAGCTGCATATAACCAGCGAATCCAACATTCGCTAACACCAATAGCCAAAACATTCCTTTCATACTAGTCCTCTGTTTCAGCGATTTTAACTAAACCTTGCAGTATGAGATCCTCGACGATTTTGTGCGCCACGTTAAGATAAGGGGCGATTAGCTCGGCATCACCGCCGCTAAGAATACAATTTATTTTACCCTCATTTTCGCGGGCCGCAATTCGCACAAGCCGTTCGATCGCGCCGCAGACCGCATGTAGGGTACCACTACGAATCCCATCAGCAGTATTAACCGGGAAGGCACTAAATGCTCCGGGTTGCGTAGCCAATTTCACCGTTTTTCCCGCGAGCGCCTGAACCATTAAATGCAAGCCGGGGACAATAACACCACCGATAAAAACCCCATCAGCGGATAGGCTATCGATTGTTATTGCTGTACCTAGATTTATCACTATGCTTGCTTGTCGGTCCAATTGCCACGCGGCGATAAGCGCGGCCCAACGATCACATCCAAGCTGTTGCGGGATTGTGTAGCTATTTCTTAGCCCGCATTGATAGTCGCGCGCTTCGATCCACTGTGGTTTACTTTGCCAACGCGCTAACAGTTGGCGCACGTTTTCGGCAATATGTTCATCCGCTACATTTGAAATTATAATCTTCTGCGGTTGCGCCAGCGACGACCATGTCGCATCCAACTGCGCGAAGTCCGCATTAGCAACATTGCCGCGATTTAGCCTATTCGCGTTCGCGTAATAGCCCCACTTGATACGCGTGTTACCTACATCTATCGCTAATATTTGCACGATTGAATCTAAGACTCGCCTTGTGACAACGCTCGCTTTGGACTAGCACTGATACTCAGTTCACCATTATGATAGTGCTTGTTAGTTCCGTTCAATTGCATGATAAGCGCACCATGTTTGTCCACGCCCTGCACGATTCCGTAATCTGAATTCCCGTCTGGCAATTTCATGACAACTTTTTTTCCTTGGTAGATATGAAAAGATTGCCACTCATCTTTTATACTAGCAAAACCTTGTTGTGAAAATATTTGCAACACACGTCTAAGTTCAATAGAAGTTGCGCCAGTAATTTATTCCGGTCGATTGTTAGCCCAATCTCGTATAAATCAACCATAGGCTGATCAATTGGCGTCTTGCTGGCTTCAGAATATCTCACATTTAAACCAATCCCAATTACGGCAGCGCTTGGACCGAGCATGTCTCCTGATAATTCTATTAAGATTCCGGCAAGTTTACGAAAGCGCCACACCACATCATTTGGCCACTTCACGGCGATATCGGCAACGCCCATTGCTTGTAACGCTCGTGTGACCGCTAAGCTAACAGCGAGACTCAACCCAGATAGCGTACTCACGCCCTGATCGAAGCGCCACAACAAGGAAAACGTTAGTGCGTTCCCAATTCCACTGTTCCATATTCTGTGAAATCGGCCGCGTCCTTGTGTCTGCCACTCTGCGGCAACGACGCTCGCTTGAGCTGCGCCTAGTTCTGCCTTGCGTAACAGTAGCGTATTGGTCGATGGCACACTATCCAGAACCTCCAGTGAAAAAAAGCTGGCGTGCGCTTGTAGCTCGTTCTGAATCGTCTCTAAATCTAACCAATAAATGGGCGCACTTAAACGGTATCCGCGCCCACGCACCCTATATATTTCCAAACCAGAGAACTCGGCGCCTTTAAGACGATTGTAAATACTTGCGCGCGATATTCCCAGGCAGTGCGCAAGATCTTCTCCCGAATGAAACGCACCATC
>CANMPU010000147.1 GCA_947499755.1 Betaproteobacteria bacterium
CGGCTAACTTTACCGCCAGCGCGTAATTGCTTAGTGACTTCCACGGCGACATCGATGGGAATTGCAAAAGAAAGGCCTTGGTAACCACCGGTACCAGAATAGATACGTGAATTTACGCCGACCACTTCGCCCCTGAGATTAAAAAGTGGCCCACCGGAATTACCCGGATTTATCGCGACATCCGTCTGAATAAAGGGTACAAAATTCTGTTGCGGCAATGCACGTCCTTTCGCGCTTATAATTCCTGCGGTTACCGTATTCTCAAAGCCGAAGGGCGAACCGATAGCCACGACCCATTCACCTACTTTAAGTTTATCGGGGTCGCCTAAATTGACTTTGGGCAAGCCCGTCTCGTCGATCTTCAGCAATGCGATGTCGGTTCTTTTGTCGCTTCCAATCACTTTCGCTTTGAATTCGCGCTTATCGGTAAGCTTCACCACGATTTCATCCGCTTCGTCCACGACGTGCGAATTTGTTATTACGTAGCCATCGGCGCTAATGATAAATCCTGACCCTAAGGATTTTGATTCGTATTCTTTAGGCCCGTTTTTGGGCGGCATAAAACGACGGAAAAACTCAAAAAATGGGTCGTCTTCGGGTACGTTAGGAAATTGCGGCAACGCGCTATTATTTTTGATGAATTGCGTGGTACTTATATTTACTACGGCAACACCTTGCTTTTCGACGAGCTCAGTAAAATCTGGTAACTGCGCAAACGCCGTGATAGGCAACAAAAAACTCACGATAAATAGTAATTTCTTAATCATTGTGCGTCCTCTAGTCTACAAATAAAGTGAAAAAAGATGGTTATTCTTTCCCCTTGTGACTCACTGACTCTCCGATCATGGCAACCGTGTCCGCAGGGACTTCGCCGACGACCGTAACCAAATACTCACCCTGAAATTTGCTAAAAACATTAAACGGGCCCTCTTGCGTCAGCGTTGGCGGCAATTGCATACTTGTCGTGAGAGGCTCGATGAATATAGAAACTGCCGCCAATCCATCAGAGTAAACAAAGTGGGTAATGGGGGCAGGTTTGCCTTTTAATATACGCGTCATTTCTTTAATCTTTTGAAATCCCGCCGGCATACTCGCAATTAGCCATTCGCTGTGGCGCACCTTGGCTTCCTGGGAGCTACCAAGATCGCGCTGCCACCCTTGCTTATCATAACTGGGCATAAATGCTTGTCGATCGAATTTGCCGCCAATAACCAATTCCGTAAATGTATATTGGTCCACCAAATCGTCGTTGCTCGCCATTCTTTTTGTTTTCAATAACAAGCCGGAATTACTATCTGCCCAGAATTTGTGGCCGTAACGTAAGGCATCTTTTGGTTTGAGTATCAAGGCTTGCGCGAGAAACCCCGAGATACGATCTTGCCCGGCCTTATCGATGCTATAAAACTCAGTTAATTTTTCAAGTTGCGCTGGAAACACGAAGGGGAAAAATTTACGTGCGCCGCGTTTTTCTATTTTCACTATTTTATCTAGTGGGAAAAAGCATTGGACCTCATCTTTGGTGCGAATAATTTGCCGTGGCGGGCCATCCATCGTTTCTAGCTTCTCGTATTCGCCAGTGGCATCTACATAATGAGAAACCTTGGACACTTCAGTATGATTCCCAATCTGATAAACAAAGGTGCCGCTATAGTTTAACTGCCGCGAAGCTGTAGACATTTTCTGTAGCCATCCCATGCCATCGAGCGATTCGTCAGCTGCTGCATTTGCTGACAGGCAGGTCGCAAGCACTAAAGTTGAAAGTAATAATTTCATGGTGTCTGGCTAGAGAGTTGTACTAATTGAAAACGCGGAGCGCGTAGAATAAAAACTGGAAATTTGCCGAATATGCCAACTTAACAAATCAACCATGGCTATCGATCTGTATCAAAAAAAGCGACGGTTTGTACGTATGGCGCCACACCCGGCAGCGCCATCGCAGGTGAATACTCTTGATGCGCGAGTAGGTATTCATTTAACTGTTTATTGTGCTGTACTTTTGATTTTGCTGCTGCGGGCTTGGTTTGGTGCTGCGTTTGCTTTGTTGAACTTGCTGGATTTTCCGAGGAAGCGATGGTGATTTCTTGCGTATGGTGTTGACTTGAGAATGCCAGCCAACCTACCAGGGATACGGCAGCGATGGACGCCGCAATCGGCAGTGTTGCCATCTTAAATTTTTCCATCACAAACGGATGCGGCGCCAATATGGTGGGCTCCTGAGAGAGTCGTGCTTTAATCTTCTGCGATATATCTACTGCGGGTATCCAATGGTCGCGTAGGGCATCGCCAATCAGATGATAGGTCGCCCACTCCGCGTGTAAAGATTCGTCTTGTTTTATCTGAGATATCGCGCTTTGCGCATTTTGTCTATCGAGCTCACCGTCCATTAATGCTGAAATCTTTTCCATCTACCACCTCTTGTTTTTGGCCGTCCCTAGCTGCGGACGAAGTTTTTCGGCTATCGTTTCACGTGCTCTAAATATTCTTGAACGTACTGTTCCAATAGGGCAGTTCATCATGCTGGCAATTTCTTCGTAGTTTAGCCCCTCAATTTCCCTAAGAGTGATCGCTGTTTTTAACTCTTCTGGCAATTCTTCCATCGCTTGATTCACTGTGGCAGCGATTTGCTTACTCATTAGTTCGCTTTCTGGGGTATTGAGTTCCCTTAATAAGCCCCCACCTTCAAAATTCTCTGCTTCTTCGCTATCAAATTCGCCCAAAGTTGGGGTTTTTCTCCCCATAGTCACGAGGTAATTTTTCGCTGTATTAATGCCAATACGGTAGAGCCAGGTATAAAACGCGCTATCACCACGAAACGAAGGTAAAGCGCGGTAGGCCTTAATAAACGCCTCTTGAGCGACATCTTCGACTTCCGACGAATCGCGTATAAAGCGCGAAAGCAATCGTAGGAGCTTGCGCTGATATTTTTCCACCAGAAGTTCGAACGCAACCGTTTCGCCACGCTGCGCTCGCTCGACCAATTGTTGGTCTACTTCACGATCCCCCATCTAACAGCCTTCCTCCCAAATTATTATTACCTGTCTTCAGACATGCGGTTTTAGATGCAACTTAGGCTGCGTAAGTATACTCGCTCGTGAGTAACCTGGGTACGCGATCATGCGCGTAATGACAGCGACCGAATAAGAGTAAAATAGTTCATCAGACTTCAAGGTTTTTATATATCCGAAAGCATTTTTGGCCACCCCTACACAAACTCCGTAGGATGAATTAAAGGAACCTTCATGTACTTCGATGTCGTCATTATTGGCAGCGGACTCGCCGGTCTCACGGTTGCGCTACATCTAGCGGACCACAAAAAAGTTGGCTTAATCACTAAAAAAACCTTGATTGATGGCGCCAGCGGTTGGGCCCAAGGCGGAATCGCCGCAGTGCTCGCAAGTGACGACTCCGTCAACGCCCATACTAACGATACGCTGATCGCTGGCGCCGGATTATGCGATGAAGCGGTAACGCGCGTTGTGGTTGAGCATAGCCGCGAATGCATAGAGTGGCTCATAGCCCAAGGCGTGCAGTTTACGCGGGATGACCACGATGCTAGCGAATACCATCTTACGCGTGAAGGTGGTCATAGTCATCGGCGCGTCATTCACTCGGCTGATGCCACGGGGCAAGCGGTACAAACAACGCTAGAGGCAAAGATTAAGACTCACCCCAATATCACAGTATTGGAAGGTCATTTTGCGATTGATTTGGTCACGTCGGCAAAGCTCGGGCTCAGAGGCAATCGTTGCTATGGCGCCTATGTATTGGATAGTAATAGCGGCGCCGTCATTACCATCGGCGCAGAAAATATGGTTCT
>CANMPU010000148.1 GCA_947499755.1 Betaproteobacteria bacterium
AGCTGTCATCGCGAGCTTTTTCTTTGGTTGGCTGTGGTACGGACCAATTTTCGGCAAGCTATGGGCGCGACTTATGAAGATGCCGACGGATGTGAAGCCGGACTCCAAGTTTATGCTGCGCGGGATGGCGTTAATGATTCTAGGTGCGTTCTTGACGGCATTTGTGATGGCGCATGCCTCTGAAGTTTGGCGGCCGTCTGTTTGGGGTGTGGGCCTAGACTCACCCTCATGTACTTATGGGTTCTTTAATGGATTGTTTACCTGGCTTGGGTTTTTTATTCCAATGCAAATGAGCATGGTTGCATGGGAGGGAAGAGGCTGGAAATTATTTGGATTAAACAGCGCCTATCATTTTATAAATCTGCAAATTGTTGCAATGATATTGGCGTATATGCGCTAGATGGGGTTCAAATCTTGTTGTGCCTGTGCTGGACAAGCTACACCCAATCTTTTGCCACGAGGAAACATTTATAGAGTTCTGCCTCGGGGCTGGCCTCGTCTGGCGTCCAATCGTAACGCCATTTCACCACCGGTGGCAGCGACATTAAAATCGATTCGGTACGCCCGCCCGATTGTAGGCCGAACAACGTTCCTCGATCGTAGACGAGGTTGAATTCAACGTAACGGCCGCGACGATACGCCTGAAAATCTCGTTCGCGTGCACCGTAAGCCAGGTTCATGCGACGCTCTACAATAGGCGTATACGCTAACAAAAAATGGCCGCCTATATTTTGCATCAAGCGAAAACAAACTTCGAAATTCGGTTCGCACAGATCATCGAAAAATATACCACCGATACCCCTGGGTTCGTTGCGATGTTTAATATAAAAATATTCATCACACCATTTTTTGAAGCGTGGATAGTAATCTGGATTGAACGTATGGAGTGCGCTTTTGCAGCTGTTGTGAAAGTGTATAGCGTCCTGCTCAAATCCATAATACGGCGTTAAATCCATTCCACCGCCAAACCACCATACCGGTTTTTCGTTTGGTGACTCCGCAATAAAAAATCTTAAATTCATATGCACCGTAGGCACATAGGGGTTACGCGGATGCATGACGAGGGAGATGCCGACAACTTGAAATGATCTGCCAGTAAGTTCCTGTCTAGAGGCGGACGCAGAAAGGGGGAGTGCAGAGCCCTGCACATGAGAAAAATTAACGCCGCCACGCTCGAATACATTGCCGCCCTCAAGCAAACAAGTTACGCCATTACCACTTTCTTTTTCCCAGGAATCGCGCAGAAAGGCCTTCCCGTCCATATCTTCAAGCCTGGCGATTATGCTTTCTTGTAGGCCCAGCAGAAATGTTTTGACGTCTCGTATATTCACTGGTGTTCTATCGCTTGGGTCAAGAATGTGTCAGTAAGGAAAATGGTTCACTTGACCGCTTTCGGCAAGCGTCCGCCGCGATGGCCGATATCGCTTCGCATCTGACGCCCATCAAATTGAATTCGTTCTGCGATTTGATAGGCACGACGTTGCGCCATACTTAAATTGCCACCCAATGCGGTTACGCAGAGTACTCGGCCGCCGTTAGTAATCCACTGTTCGTCACGTCTTGCAGTAGCGGCGTGAAAAATGTGAGCGTCCTCTTCCGCTTTGGGTATTTCGCTGATCACATCCCCCTTGCGCGGCGCATCGGGATATCCTTGTGATGCGAGGACAATGCCGACTGCCACGCGCCTATCCCATTCTGCTTCAACTTGATTTAATGTACCCTGCGTCGCATTTTCTAACAGCGTAAATAGATCACTTTTAAGTCGCAGCATAATAGGCTGGGTTTCTGGGTCACCTAAGCGGCAATTAAACTCCAGCACTTTTATTTCCCCCTGATTGGTGATCATCAAGCCTGCATAAAGAAAACCCGTATACGGTTCGCCTTCTTGCTCCATGCCGCTGATCACCGGCTGCATCACTTCACGCATCACGCGTGCGTGCAACTGCGGCGTAATAACCGGGGTGGGCGAAACTGCCCCCATACCGCCAGTGTTGGGGCCGAGGTTACCGTCATTTAATCGCTTGTAATCCTGACTGGTCGCCAGTGGCAAAGCGTTTTTGCCATCCACGACAACGATAAAACTCGCCTCTTCGCCAACGATGTGCTCTTCTATGATTAGTTTATTGCCGGCCGCACCAAACTTGGAGTCGACTAAAATCATGTCGATCGCCGCATGCGCCTGATCGACATCCATCGCGACAACCACGCCCTTACCCGCCGCTAGTCCATCCGCTTTTATGACTATCGGTGCCCCTTTGCGCTCTACATATTCGTGTGCCGTGGCAGCACGATCAAAGGTCGCGTATTCCGCCGTGGGGATATTGTGGCGCCGCATAAATTCCTTAGCGAATTCTTTAGAGCTTTCGAGCCGCGCAGCATTTCGCGTCGGCCCAAATATTTTTAACCCTTGCGCTCGGAATGTATCGACGATACCTTGTGATAGCGGTATTTCAGGACCGACAACCGTAAGTGCAACTACTTCATCTTTCGCGAACTTGATCAGTTCCTGCGTATCTTGAATGGGAATATTAAATAGGCCGTCTTCCACCGCCGTGCCGGCATTCCCTGGCGCGACAAATACTTTTGAGATGCGTGGAGATTGCGCGATGCGCCATGCTAGCGCATGCTCACGTCCGCCACTTCCAATGACTAGCGCTTTCATGCTTTAGACGAGGCGGCGCTAATCAATGGCGGAAATGCCGCACGCCAGTGAAACACATGGTGATGCCGTGCTCATCGGCTGCCGCAATCACTTCGTCATCGCGTAAGCTGCCGCCCGGCTGCACCACGGCTTTTGCGCCGGCTTCTGCGACAACATCGAGACCATCACGAAAAGGAAAGAAAGCATCCGACGCAACAATCGAACCAAATAAATTTAGTCCGGCGTTTTGTGCTTTGATACTTGCAATGCGCGCACTATCAACACGGCTCATTTGGCCGGCGCCGACACCTAGAGTTTGCCCATTGGCGACGAAAATAATTGCGTTGGATTTGACAAATTTCGCCACGCGCCATGCGAATAACATATCCTCTAGTTGTTGTGGCATCGGCTTTAGCTTAGTGACAACATTCAGGGATTCGATACTCACATTCAACTTGTCCGGTGTTTGCACTAATAATCCGCCGCCGATACGTTTATAGTCGTATAAATTACCGCCGCCTTGCAGCGGTACTTCGAGTACGCGAATATTTGCTTTTTGTTTGAAGATTACTGTTGCCGCATCACTGATTTTAGGCGCGATGACTACTTCTACAAATTGTTGAATTACCGCCTCGGCGGTTGCGCTATCGATTTCCCGATTAAAAGCAATAATGCCGCCAAAAGCAGATGTTGGATCGGTGGCAAAGGCTAAACGATACGCGTCGAGTAAGGTCTTCCCCAAAGCGACGCCACAGGGGTTGGCATGTTTGATGATGACGCAAGCGGGGCTATCGAATGTTTTCACGCATTCGCATGCAGCGTCCGAGTCGCCAAGATTATTAAAAGAGAGCTCTTTCCCTTGGGCCTGGTTATATCCGCTGAGTCCTCCTAGCACCGTTGCATTTTCGCGATAAAACGCCGCGTGTTGATGTGGGTTTTCCCCATACCGCAGATCCTGTACCTTGGAAAAATTAAGATTCAAGTTTTGTGGGAATTCGGCATGCGTTCCTGCCACATTTACAGAGGTAAGGTAGTTGGACACGACGCTATCATACTCAGCCGTATGTGAGA
>CANMPU010000149.1 GCA_947499755.1 Betaproteobacteria bacterium
CGTCTAGCATAGGAAGCAAGCGATGATGCAAGCCTTCCTTACGTAAACGCATTACCGCGCTCGCGGCGTGCCCCGACATCAGCAGTTTTAACATCTCATCGAATAGACGCGCGGCAGGAATATTTTGTAGCAACGAAGAAAGTCGATTTAGCGGTTCGCGAGCTTCTGGATCAATTTCCATTTCTAATGTTGCCGCAAGACGTACCGCTCTTAACATGCGCACCGGATCTTCGCGAAATCGTAGTTCTGGTTTTCCTATCATGCGTAAGCGATGTTGCTGCAAGTCCGCATAGCCATTTTGAAAATCCCAGATTTCTTGCGTTTGCGGATCATAAAATAGAGCGTTGATCGTAAAATCACGCCTTTCCGCGTCCTCTTCCTGAGTGCCAAATACGTTATCACGGAGGATGCGTCCATGCTCATCGGTGTTCCCGCTATCATCGCCGGCTTCGACATGGCTGCCGCGAAAAGTGGATACTTCCACAACTTCACTACCACACATTACATGCACCAATTTAAAACGCCGTCCTATGATGCGCGAGCGCCGAAACAGGGCTTTTATTTCCTCTGGGCTGGCATTGGTAGCGATATCGAAATCTTTGGGCTGCCTTCCGACTAAAAGATCGCGCACCGCACCACCTACGATAAATGCCGCAAAACCCTTCTCTTGCAATACCTTGGTGATATTGCATGGGCAAGAACCTATCTGCTCGCGAGAAATGCCGTGAGTTTTAAACGGAATAATGAGCGGATGGGTATTCTTGGAAAAAACGCTTCGCAGTAATTTGCGTATCATCGACGAGTCTTAACGTTTTTCGTCGGAATAGAGATCGTATTCATGGGTGCGCTATTATACACTCGCCTTGCCTAGATTCAGCAGGGTAAGAAAATTCTTCCGAAATCCGATTCCACCGCTTTTAGGCGGCATTTATATAGATTTTCAAGATTTTCCACATTTAACACTTCCGCTGTCGGTCCCAAAATAAAGTGCCCGCCTTCGTAGAGCAGAAGCGCGTGATCGCAATATCTTGGTATCCACATTAGATCATGTAACACCATAACCACCGCCCTTTTCTCAACCTGCGCAAGCTCGGTAAATATTTTTAGTGTTTGTTGTTGGTACTGCAGATCAAGATGCTGTAGCGGTTCATCCAATAAAAATATTTGTGGTTGCTGGTAAAGTAGCAACGCAATACGTGCGCGCTGCCCCTCCCCTCCAGACAAGGTATGCATTGCGCGCGACGCCAATGCGGTCAATCCCACGCGCGAAATAGCGTCCTCGACCAGTTGTAGATTTTGATTTTGCCAGCCGAATATGGATCTTTGGTGAGGATAGCGACCCAACATCACATAATCACGCACACTGCCCCAATAGTTTGCGTCTTCTTGTTGCAACAATACACCAATGTTTTTTGCTAGTGTTTTACGTGAGTAGGCGCCGAGATTATTCTCGCGAAAAAATACCTGGCGCGACGCCGCAGCATTCAGACCGCCTAATGCGTGAAGAAGTGTCGTTTTCCCGCTGCCGTTTTTCCCAATGATGGCCCAAGACTGCCCGGCCGCGATTTCAAGACTTAAATTGTCGCATAGTGTTTTCCCGGGATAGCTAAGAGACAAATTAGTACAACGCAACATCAACGTTTTCTCGACAGTAAAAATAACATAACCGGTACACCGAACAGCGCAGTGACGATTCCGACCGGCAGTTGTAATGGCGCCCAAAATGTACGCGCAAAGGTATCGCTGATTGCTAGAAACCCTCCCCCAACAAGCACCGCCATTGGGATCAGTAAGCGATGATCTGTAATTCCAAGTAGGCGCAAAAGATGAGGAACGATTAAACCGACAAATCCAACTGTCCCGCCAAGCACAACCGCAGCGGCCGTTGCAATGGATGCAGCAAAAAATATTGCAAGCTGCGTCGGTATTACCGCAACACCCAGTGTTTTTGCCTTTGTATCCCCTAAGCCCAAAATATTTAGCGTGCCGCCAAATAGTAAGCTTGCGACCGTGAGCACCGCGAGTAAGATCAGCGCCGGGGTAGTTTGATCGGCCTGTGACAGATCACCCATCAACCAAAACAGCATGCCCTTTAGATTCGCTTGTGGTGCAAGAACTAACACCAAACTGATCAGCGCCCCAAATCCAGAAGCCAATACGACACCGCATAACAACAAGCAAAATAGATTCCAATCACCGGCACGAAAACTTAGACCGAATACCGCCGCGATGGCTATCAACGCGCCACACAGCGCAGCAAGATTCACGTTTACCATGCCGAGACCAAATAGCATTGCCGATAAGGCACCTAGTGCCGCACCACCGGATA
Source organism: Betaproteobacteria bacterium (assembly GCA_947499755.1). Classification (GTDB taxonomy): domain Bacteria; phylum Pseudomonadota; class Gammaproteobacteria; order Burkholderiales; family CANMPU01; genus CANMPU01. The sequence goes on from CANMPU010000149.1 coordinate 2,330, forward strand.
CGCCTAAGATATAGGGGTCGGCGAGAGGATTGCGCAATAACACCTGTAGTAGCGTTCCTGCTAACGCCAATAAACCACCGCAGCCAAATGCCGCTAAAACACGGGGTACTCTCAGCTTCCACACGATATCCGAAGTAATATCATTTGAACGTGAAAGCAGCGCGTCAAATACTTGTCCGGCAGACAAGTCGACACTACCAAAAAGTACACTAACAAAAAAAATTGCCGGTGCCAGCAGAATTAGAAATCCAAGCAAAAGTGAACGCCGCATATCGTATTCGCTATATTGCTCTTAGACTAATAATCGGCCAGCCACAGCGTTGTGCGTGAGAGCGTAAAGTCTCGTCTGGATCGACCGCCACAGGATTTGTGACCTGGTTTAACAGGGGCAAGTCGTTTAAGGAATCGCTATAAAACCAACTTTGCTCTAGTGCGCCCCAATTCAATTTTTGTTCTGCTACCAAATTTGCACTCTGGTTACTTTCCCGTCGCGAAACGCAGGAATTCCCGCGACTTTACCCGTAAATTCACCATTAATTTGTTCTAGTTCTGTCGCAATTAGAATGTTCACACCAAATTCGCGCGCGATCGGCCCAGTCACAAAACTATTCGTCGCAGTCACGATTACGCGTGTGTGTTCGCGATGGTTTTCCAATAAGGCGCGTGCCTTATTTCCGATGAGAGGTAATACATGGCATTGCATAAATTCCTCGTGCCACGCGTCTAATTGTTTGCGCGGATGGCGAGAAAGTGGTTTAAGTTGAAAATCAAGAAACTCCTGGATATCCAGAACGCCGCGACGATATTGGTCGTAAAATTCCTTGTTGCGCGCTTCGTACACCTCGCGATCAAATACGCGTTTTGAGATGAGAAATTTTCCCCACTCGAAATCGCTGTCGCCGGAAAGCAGGGTATTATCGAGATCAAATAGCGCTAACTTCAAGGAAGTTCCTCCGTTCGAATAATTTCGCGTAACAATGGCAAAGTAATGGGTCGTTTGGATTCCAACGAAAATTTATCTAGGGCGTCAAGGGTCGCGACTAAGGTCGGAAAATCACGTTGCACGTGTGTTAGCAAATAGTTCGCCATCTCTGCGGTCAATTCAAATCCGCGCGCACGCGCCTGCCCCAGCAATGCTTGCGCCTTCTCTTGATCAGATAACCCGTGTAACGCATACGCGAGCCCCCAACTTAGGCGGGTGACTAGGTCCTTGCGTAATTTCAGTTCAGTAGTCGCCGATCTACCGGAGACGATCATCATGCCCATAGTCGCGCGCATTTCGTTATAAATATTAAATAACGAGATTTGGGATTCTTCGTTTAATCGCTCTACATCATCTATGGCAACGAGGTCTACGTTTTCGCTCT